>DASWRM010000043.1 GCA_036403155.1 Gaiellales bacterium
GGCCGGTCGGCGAGCATCACGCGGGTTCCGTCGGGTCCGGTCAGCTCGATCTGGAGGTCGCCGACCCACGTGTGGGTGATCCGCGCGATCGACACGTCCACGTTCGCCACGGTGCCGCTGCCCGCGACGGTCGCGGACGAGCTGATGCCGGTCGCGTTCGCGTCGGGGATCGCCTTGGGCACGTCGGTCGCGCTGGTCGACTGCACAGGCGCCGCCTTGCCCGTCGAAACCGTGACGGGCACCTGGTAGCGGCCCTGCGAGGTGGCGAGCGAGAGGCTCATCGAGAGCGGGGCGCCGCACGCGAGCGAGCTGGCGGCACTGATGTGGAACGGGTTGGCGCCGCCGGCGCTCAGGCCGGCTCCGATATCGGGGTACGCGGATCCGGCGCTCGTCACCGACAGGCCGGGGGTGAGGGACCGCAACGTGGCCGAGATGCCCGTCGCGGCCGATCCGCCGGCGTTGCGCAGGGTCTCGCTCACATCGACGGCCTCGCCGGGCTCTACCACGCCGTCGGCATCCCCACCGGGTGCCGTGTCGGCCGCAGCGGTGGCCGAGTGCACGAGCGACGGGCCCGTGTTCGCCTGTACCGCGAAGTTGCGCGACTTCCAGTGCTGAGCCTTGGCCGAGGGCGGACCGATTACCTGACTCGACCCCCACACGGTGTGCGGGTCGTTCGGATCGGGCGTCGCCGTCGAGTAGTCGCCCCAGCGGCAGCCCGGTCGACTGTCGAAGCACGTGAAGTCCTGGTCCGCTGCGGCACTTGACGCGATCGTGACGGGGTTGCTCATCTGCCCGAGCGGTGTGCTCGCGACGCGCGAGCTGGCGCGAATCTGCGCGAGTTGGCTGCTGCTCGCCGAGTTGTACTGGACGACCGCCTCGTTCCCGCTGCCGGTCGGCGAGATCGCGGAGTTGAACAGCCACGTGGTCGCGTCCTTTACCTCCCCCTGCTGGCGCCGGGCGGAGGCTGCGCAGGTGCCGCCGCCGCACGCGGAGGGGATTAGTTCGTACCAACGGATGACCGATCGCCCGCTGCCGGCAGGGTCCGCGATCACCTGCTGGGTCCACACGGCTGTGGTGCCGGCGTCGGGGTCGCTGCGCGCCACGGCGTTGCTCAGCCTCTGGTCGATCGTGTCGAGCTTGTCGTAGCCGCTCGGCTGCGGGGCGAGCGGCGGGGCGCTGTAGGGGTTCACCGACACATTTCCGTCCGCCACGAGCTGCCCCGCGGCCGTCACGTGCCAGACCATGATCTGGCTGTTGGTGGCCGCGTCGTCGTCCGCAGACACCACGTAGACCGTCGAGCCGCCGTCCGAAGCGATCGCGGGTACAGGTGAGTCGATCACGTTGCCGTCGGTGCTCTTCAGGGGCTTGGTCGGCGAGCCGAACGCGGTGATGCCCGCCTGCGGGCCGGCGGGGCACGTCGTGCTGCCGTTCGCGGGCTTCGGGATCGTCCAGACGCGCGAGTAATAGCCGGCGCTGATCGGGTCCGCGTTCGTTCCCAGCACGATGTAGGTGGCGCTCGTGCTGAGCTTCGGGCGGTCCTCGAAGTCCGTCCCGGTGTCGATCCGCATCTG
>DASWRM010000044.1 GCA_036403155.1 Gaiellales bacterium
AGCGCGAACAGGGTGCCCACGAGCATCAGCATGAGCACGCTGACCATCACGAAGCCGGACTCGTCTCGAAGCCGTCGGGAGATCATGCGCACTCCGGTGCCGACGAGCCGTTCGTCGCGTTGGGGTCGGCTGTCCTGACGAAGATCTGGTTCTGGAGCGTGGTGGCGGGCCCGGTGAGGTTCTTGCTCTGCGCGTAGGTCATGAACGCGACCGAGATCTGCGAAGCCGCCCCCATGTCCGTCGTGCTGAGCGGCGTCGTGAGCGATGTGGCCGCGCCACCCGTGTAGTACTTGAAGACGGGCCCGCGCGGGCCGGCCTGGCCCGAGACGAACGTCGGCTTGACGTCGGTGAGCAGCGTCTGCGTGGTGGGTGTGGCCGCCGTCGTGCCCGGCGCCGCGGGGTTGCCCGCCCACTTCTTCTCGATGATCGAGTTCGTATTCGTGTCCCAAGAGATCTCGCGGATGTCGGGAACGAACGGCCGCGTCCCTAGGAACGAGTAGAACTTCACGGCGTAGTCGTCGGCGCTGATGATCGCCGGCTGCCCGGCACTCGGGCAGACCTGGCTGCGCAGCTTCCGCGTGATGTCCTCCATCGCGACGCGCGAGCGCTGCGTGCGGTCGACGCGGTCGGTCACCTTGCCGGTGAGTACGACTGAGCTGTCGAGCGTCATGAACGTCGCCAACAGGACGATCGTGCCGATGGTGCACGCCACGAGCAGCTCGACGAGCGTGAAGCCGCTCTCCTCTCGGCGCAGGCGGGCGATCACGGGCAGGTCCCGTTTCCCTGGTAGGGAATCGTGATCGACTGACCGGCGGCGACCGTGTTGGCGAACGGGGTGCGCTGCGCCCACTGGTTGCTGAGGTCGCCGCAGACCTTGTAGTTGCCGTACGGCATGCCCGGCCAGGGGACGATCCCGCCGGTGCCGGCGGTCTGGGAGCGCTTCTCGCCGCAGCCCGGGTCGATCGACGTGTAGACGATGTGCTCGTTCGGCTGCGTCGGGTAGGTGCCGAAGCTCGGGACGCCAGTCGCGGAGGTGACCGTGATCGACGGTTGCCGCACCGTGACGCTCACCGCGCCGCCGGGCCCGGGGGACGCGGTGGTGGCGGCGACGCCGTACTTGGTCGGATCGCCTGCCGTGCACGTGCCCGCCCAGACGCCGTAGCCAGACGGGAACGGGAAGAGGTCGAGCGCGAAGCTCGAGACGCCCTGCGTCGGCGTGGCCGGCGCGGGGAACATGAGCGTGCCGGCCGGGATGCCGGAGTTCGCGACCGTTACGCCCTTGGCCGGGCTCGCGACCGGCGCCGCGGCGCCGACCTTCGTGTCGACGCTCACGTTGATCCTGCCGGACTGGGCGTACTGGTGGGTGGCGATCGTCGTGCTGTTCGCCGTCACCGACGTGCTGAAGCTGACCGCGTTCACAGCCGATGGGTCGACCCAGCCGGTGCGAGCGAAGGTGACCGTGTAGTTGCCCTGGTCGACCAGGCCGAAGACGGCGCAGCCGATGCTGTTCGTGGGCACCGTCATGTTCACCGGGCCGGTGATCGAGACCGGCAGGTTCACCACGGGCTGGTTGGCGTGGTCGGTGACCAGGACCGCGAGCGTGCCCTTCGTGGACGAGGCGCCCGGCGGGGCGGCCATCAGACTGTCGAGTCGGACGGGCTTCCCGACGCCGGGCGGCGGCGTGACCAGCGAGCTGATCTTCAGGTAGTCGCCGGTCGTGCTCCCCGCCTGCGTGTTGCAGCTGTCCGGGTCGTTGTTGTCGCGGATCCAGACCGCCGAGGAGGAGCGCGAGTAGGTCAGGTTGCCGACCGTGACCGGCGTCGTGGCGGTGTAGCCGACCAGCGAGGTGAACGACATCGAGCGCAGCCGCTCCTGGTCCTGCTGCGCGAGATCGGTGGCCTGCGAGCGCAGCTCGTTCTTGCCGGAGATGTTGGCCGGACCCTCGATGCCTGCCAGCACGCCGCCTGCGACGACGAGGAGGAGCGCTGCACCCACCACGACCTCGATCAGCGCGAAACCGCTTTGCGCGCGCAGACGAAGGCGCGCACCGTTCAGGTACGCGCGGAACCGCAACCGATTCCGGATCTCGCGCATGCTCGGGACATATCGGCCCCGGGGGGCGCCTTCTTGATGGACATCCGTCCACGCGAGGGCTTCCGGCCTCCACCACCCCACGCTCGTGGTGGCGGCGGCGGACCGCGAGTGGCTGTCGCTCGGCCGCGAGATAACTCGTCAACCCAAGTTCACATAACGGCATTCCTGCAAAAAACGTTGCATTTGCAGGAAAAGAAATGTGGCTTTGGTACCGTGCCGCGCGTTCATCGCCGAGTCTCCGCCGTCAGTGGTGGAGAACGGGGGAACCAATGCGGCCTGCTCTTTGGG
>DASWRM010000045.1 GCA_036403155.1 Gaiellales bacterium
GGGCTGATGCGCGTCGAGCGGTCGATGGATCAGAAGGGCGCGCTGATCAAGCCCAAATCAGCCGCTGGGACCCGGACGGTGCCGATCCCAGGGGCGCTGCGCGATCTGTTGGTCTCGCACAAGATGCTGACGTGGGGCGACGGGCTGGTGTTCGGCTCGTCCGCATTCACACCGTTCACCCCGACCGCGGTACATCGGCGGGCACGTCTTCGGTGGCAACGCGCCGGGCAGGAACAGATCGGGCTGCACGAGTGCCGACACACCTACGCGAGCCTGATGATCGCCGCGGGGGTCAACGCGAAGGCGCTCAGCGAGTACATGGGCCACAGCAGCATTACCATCACGCTCGACCGGTATGGTCACCTGATGCCAGGCAATGAAAGCGAAGCCGCAGCGCTGCTCGACGCCTACCTGTTGCGAGCGGACACGGCAGCTCGGGTGCGGCAGATCCAGGGCGCCATCTGATGCCCCCTCGACCAGCAAAGACCCCGGAGCAGCTGCAGGCACTTGAACAGGCGACAGAGGCGCAGCGGTGCTACGAGGAGGCGAGGCGTGCGTATCGTGACGCCATCCGCGCGGCACATCGGACCGGTTGCTCGACCCGGCTGATCAAAGAACGCCTGGGCATCAGCCACCAGCGCGTAAGCCAGATTGTCAACGCGAAGGACAGCGGGATGGGATGACCAGCCTCCGTACGATCGGAACCAGCGAGCGACACGCCTTGGAGCGGAAGATCGCAGCCATCTCGCCGGGCGGGTGGGTGACGAGTTGCTCCTGGCGTTGGGAAGAGTACGAGGACTACGGAAGCGAAACCGATGACGAGCCTGAGTTGGCGTTCGTCACAAACCGGTTCCTCCACAACGTCTATCGGCTGCTAAAGCAGGAGGGTTACGCGGCGCGTATCGAACTCGGCTACTACGAGTCGTCCTGGAAGGATTGGGGCGAGGGGGAGATGGTCGTCCTGACGGGAATCGGCGTACCTTCGGACGTCGGCGATCAGCCGTGGCGGCGGTAGGGTCGCATCTCGCCTCGCCTGCCCCATCGCCCTAAAATGGACGAGCATGCGCTCGGTTCGACTCCTTTGTTCGCTCTTAGTGGTGGCGCTGGTGTTTTGCGCCGCTTGTGGCAGAGCCTCGAGCAAAGGCCAGTTCAACGACTACATCAAATCCATGGCGCCCATTCAGGCGAGGTTCCTAACCGCCCAGAAGTTGGCGCTACACGCACTGGACGAAGCCCGGACAGCCCTCGAGACGGGAGGGGACTCGGCCGCGGCGGTGCGCGACTTGAAAACAGCTCGGGATCAACTGAACCAGCTTGCTGCTACGGCAAAGAACATCACGCCCCCCTCCCCGCTCAAGACGGGACACGCGCGTTTCGTGCAGAGCATCCAGTTGGGGGGTCAGGCCACCGCCAACGCCGCGACCGCCATGGCGGATCCCGATCCCTCGCAGCGGTTGCAGAACATGCAGGCGGCGCAGACCGAGGCGGCGCTCTTCCGCACCATGAGATACACGCTCGGGAGCAGTTGGAGGACGGCAGTGGTGGCGGAGGCAAACTGGTACGGTGTTACGTTGCCCGCCTGGGCGAAAAAGGTCGGCACGCGGTAAGAACGGCTGGGTCTGAGGGCCGTCGGGAGCCTCGGGGGCGCACCGGGGGGCGCAGACACCCCGCTAGCCCGTTCGTAGAACGAAGAAGCTTGGGCTTCCCAAGCCGAAGGTCGCGGGTTCGAGACCCGTCGTCCGCTTCCCAGGGATCTGGCGTGATGGCCGCGCAGCCGGGCGACCGCGGAGCTGGCTAGGATGCCCTTCCGATGGCTCACGATGTCGCTCGCCTCGACAGCCTGCCGTTTCGGGAGCGACCGTACCGTGAGCAGGACCTGCCGCGGTTTGCCGCCAGCCTGACCGAGGCGCTCGGCCTTGAGAGCTCCCGTGCCACCGTATGGCGCTATCCGCCCGGCGCGCGGGGGCGCCGGCACCGCGAGGGCGCGCAGGAGGAGGTCTTCGTCGTGCTCGAGGGCACCATCACGCTCGCGCTCGGTGACCCGGCGGAGCCGGTCGTCGTGGACGCCATCGGGTTCGCCCGGGTCGGCGCCGGCACCGAGATCCAGGTACGCAACGAGTCCGGTGCCGAGGCGCTCGTCCTGATCTGGGGTGCGCCGCCGGTCACGGGACAGGGAGAGATCCTCGACGACATCCCGTGAGAGCCGCCGTGCCGCGCCTGCCGGGAGTGCGTCGACCTAGCCTCCGAGCACCATGATCCTCGACGACATCACGGAGCCGATCGTCCTCGCGCCGCTCGCGGGCGGGCCTTCGACGCCGGAGCTGGTTGCGGCGGTGTGCGGTGCCGGCGCCTTCGGCTTCCTCGCCGCCGGCTACCTGTCGGCCGAGCAGCTCGCCACAGAGCTTCGCGCGCTGCGCGGCCTCACCGACCGGCCGTTCGGCGTCAACCTCTTCTGCCCGCCGGCCGCCCCGGCGCCCCCGGCCGCGTATGCGGGATACGTCGAGTGGCTCCGCGCGTGGGCACGGCCACGCGGGCTTCCGCTCGGCGAGCCGCGCTTCAGCGACGACGCGTACGCTGACAAGCTCGACCTGTTGCTCGGCGAGCCGGCCGCGGTCGTGTCCTTCACGTTCGGCTGCCCCGATCGCGCCACCGTCGCGCGGCTCCACGACCGCGGCAGCGAGGTGTGGGTGACCGTCACCACGCCGCACGAGGCGGCGCTGGCCGCGAGCGCCGGCGCCGACGTCCTCGTGGCACAGGGCGTGGAGGCGGGCGGCCACCGCGGCTCATTCGTCGACGACGATGGCGACCCGCGGCTCGCCCTGATGCCGCTGCTCCAGCTGATCCGCTCCCAGGTCGACGTCCCGACCGTCGCGGCCGGCGGCATCTGTACCGGTGCCGGCATCGCCGCCGCTCTCGCCGCCGGCGCTGGCGCCGCCCAGCTGGGCACGGCGTTTCTCCTCACCCCCGAGGCCGGCACGTCGGCCGCGCAGCGCCGCGCGCTGATGGGCGATGCCCGCACGGTGCTCACGCGTGCCTTCACCGGCCGCACGGCTCGCGGAATCCACAACGCGTTCATCGCGGAGCACGAGGCCCATGCCGTGCACGCGTATCCCGAGGTGCACTATGTCACCCAGCCGCTGCGCGCGGCCGCCCGCCAGGCCGGGGACCCGTCGATGATCAACCTCTGGGCCGGCCAGGCGTACCGCCTCGCACGCGCGGAGCCCGCTGCGGACGTCGTCCGGCGCGTCGCAGCGGAGTCGCGGGAGGCGGGCCTGGCGGGCTAGCGCCGGCCGCTACGTCCCCACGGGCGCCGCGGCCTGCTCGGCGGCCCGCTGCTTGAGGAACTGGTGGACGAAGGCGATCGCCATGCTGCCCTCGCCCACGGCCGAGGCCACGCGCTTCACCGGGCTGAGACGCACGTCGCCGCACGCGAAGATCCCCGGCGCACTGGTCTCGAGCAGGTACGGGTCCCGGTCGAGGGGCCAGCGGCCGTGCTCGCGCGCGTCGGCGCCGGTCAGCACGAAGCCCTTTGCGTCGAGCGCGACCTCCGGCGGCAGCCACTCCGTCTCGGCGTCGGCGCCGATGAAGATGAACAGCCCGCCGGAGTCCACTCGTCGGATCTCCCCCGATTCGCGCGCCCGCACCTCGATCGCCTCCAGCGACTGCTCGCCGCGGACGGCCGCGACCTCGCTGCCGAACTCGACGCGGACATTCGCGCGCCGGCCAAGCTGGTCGACGAGGTACCGCGACATGCTCTTCTCGAGGTCCGACCCGCGGCAGAGGATGGTGACACTGCGGGCGTGCGTGGAGAAGAACAGCGCCGCCTGCCCGGCAGAGTTGCCCGCTCCGACGATGTGCACGTCGAGCCCGTGGGTGTTTGGCGCCTCGCTGCGCGCCGCGCCGTAGAACACGCCCTTGCCGACCAGCGTGTCAAACCCCTCGATCGGCAGCTTCCGCCAGGTGACTCCGCAGGCGAGGATGACCGTCGCCGCGCTGATCACGTCGCCGCCGTCCAGGTGAACCCGCCGCGTCGCGGCGTCGATCCGCGTGATCGAGCGCGTCACCAGGATCTCGGCGCCCAGCCGCCGAGCCTGGTGCAGTGCCCGGCTCGCCAGCTCGTCGCCCGACACACCGGACGGGAACCCGAGGTAGTTCTCGATGCGCGACGACGTGCCGGCCTGACCTCCCGGCGCGTCCCGTTCGACGACGAGCGTGCGCAGCCCCTCCGAGGCGCCGTAGACCGCGGCCGCAAGGCCTGCCGGCCCCGCGCCCACGACGACGGCGTCGTACTCCGCCGCCCGCGGCTCGCGGTCGAGGCCGAGCAGCTCCGCCACCCGGCTGAGCTGTGGGCGCACAACCGTCTTGCCTCCCACCACCCGGATCACGGGACAGTCGTCGTCGGCCGGCGCCTGCTCGCCCCAATCCTCCACCGCGTCCGCCGACTCAGGGCTGACCCAGCGAAAGCTGACCTGATTGCGGTCGAGGAACCGGCGCAGATCCGAGCACCGCGCGTCCCAGCGGTGGCCGTAGACGATCGCGCGCGGCGGCGGTGGATCCGCCGCGATGCCCTGCAGCCCGCTGATCCGCTCGCGTGCGACCTGGCCCAGCTGCGTCGCGATGGTGGGCGCCACTGCGGCGATCGCGTGGTAGTCGTTGGCCTCCAACCTGAGCAGCCGCGACGGCTCGGCGGCGCGGAACCCGAACGGGAATGTGGTCGCAAGCGCGATGGGCACCTCGCCGATCAGCTCGCCGGCACCGCGTCCGCCGACCACGCGCGGGACGCCGTCGACCACGTCGACGGTCTCGAGGCGGCCCTCCAGCACGGCGAACAGGGCCCGCCCGTCGCCCGCGTGCACGGCGTACTCCCCGGGCTCGAGGCGGATGTCGGCCGCCGCCCTGCAGACGCGCTCGCGATCCTCCTCCGCCAGCGCCGCGAACAGGCCGATGGTCGACAGATCCTCGGGCGTCACCATGGCGAGACCATACAGTCGCCCGGCCGGCCGAACCAAGCGGCGGGCCACACCGGGCGCCGCCGGGATACCGTGCCTTCCATGCGAATCGCGACCTGGAACGTCAACTCGCTCAAGCAGCGGATGCCGCGGCTGCTGCCGTGGCTGGATGAGCGCCGGCCCGACGTCGTCTGCCTCCAGGAGACGAAGCTGCCCGACGACGCGCTGTCCGAGCTGCTCGGCGACCAGCTCACGAGCCGCGGCTACGAGATCGCCGCGCACGGCGAATCGGCGTGGAACGGCGTGGCGATCGTCTCGCGTGTCGGGCTCGACGACGTCCGGCCGGGACTGCCTGACGGGCCCGGCTTCCCGCATCCCGAGGCCCGTGCCATCGCCGCGACCTGCGGGGGCGTGCGCGTCTACTCGGTGTACGTGCCGAACGGCCGCGCGCCCGATTCCGATCACTACCGCTACAAGCTCGCGTGGCTGGCCGCGCTGCGCGACGCGGTGTCGGCCGAGCCGCCGTCGACCGTCGTCTGCGGCGACATGAACATCGCGCCGGCCGACGAGGACGTGTTCGACCCGGACGCCTACGCCGGCCACACGCACGTGACGCAGCCTGAGCGGCGGGCGCTCGGCGAGCTGCTGTCGCTCGGCCTGCACGACGTCGTGCGCGACCGGTGGCCCGCCGAGCGCGTGTTCAGCTACTGGGACTATCGGGCCGGGATGTTCCACCAGGACCTCGGCATGCGGATCGACCTAATCCTGGCCGGGGATCCCGTGTCGGCCCGCGTCAAGGCGGCGTGGATCGACCGCAAGGCGCGAAAGGGCAGCGGGCCGAGCGACCACGCGCCCGTCATCGTCGACCTCGACGACGCGCCGGACGGTGATATCGGACCGGTCGTGCCGCCGCCCAGCAGGCCCGTGACGAACCGCGGCGCGAAGCGGCTGCCGCAGAGCGCGCCGGCCGACCGCTGAGCTGCTACCGCGGCTTGGCCTGCCAGCGGTGCAGCGCGGCCTTCAGGCTGTCGGGGAGCAGCCGACCGCTCCGGCCCTGCACCTTGGAGCGCAGGGATGAGGCGACCACGCGCTCCCTGCCCTGCATCATGGCCTCGTAGCCCATCCGGGCAACGTCCGCCGGGTCGTCCTTCGGACCCTTGCCGAGGTTCGTTCTCGTCATAACCGCCCGCTCGAAGAACGCCGTCTCGGTCGGGCCCGGCATGAGCGAGGTGACGGTGACGCCGCTGCCGCGCAACTCGTCGCGAAGCGCGATCGCGAACGACTGCACGAACGACTTCGACGCGTTGTACACGGCCGCGTACGGGCCCGGCATGGTGGACGCGATCGAGGAGGTGAAGAGGATCCGGCCGTGCCGCCTGGCGACCATCTCGCGGACGAGGGGCTTGGCGAGCTGGATGCTGGAGCGGACGTTCAGGTCGACGATCCGCAGCTCGTCCTCGAGCGGGTTGTCGACAAAGGCACCGCCGCGGCCGACGCCGGCGTTCAGCGCCGCCGCGTCCAAGGGCCGGTCGGCGGAGCGCACGTGCGCGATCGGCTCGTCGACGCCCTGCTCGCTGGTGAGGTCGACCTGGACGGGCACGATCCGGGCGTCCAGCGTCTGCAGCTGCGCCGCCGCGTCCGTCACCCGCGCGTCGTCGGCCGTGATGATCAGGTCGTATCCGTGCTCCGCGAACTGGCGTGCCAGTTCGAGTCCGATGCCGCTCGATGCCCCGGTGACCAGGGCCAGCGGACGGCTGCTCGATGCGTCCGTCGTCACGATTCCCCCTTCCCCGTGCGAAGGCCCTGCCATACCCGGCTGCCGGCAGGACTAACCCGCTCCCGGCCGTGGGGGGAGCGCGCCGACGGTTCGTCGAAACCGCCCGCGCCCTGCTCCGGTATTCCCGGTGGCGCCATCGATGCAGCCCGCATCTTCCCGGGGCGCCACCACCCCACGAACGGAAGGTCCATCATCATGAGCACCCATGAACAGCCGCGGCGAACGACGCGGCGAGGATTGCTGGCGGTTGCAACGGTCGGAGCGGGGGCGGCGCTCGGCGGGGTCGTGGCGGTGCCAGTGGCCGGCTACGTGCTGGCGCCCGTCACAGAGGAGCAGCGGTTCCGCCCGGCGTCGCTCGGCGCGGTCGAGCAGTTCGCAGGAGAGCGCGGCTTCCGGCCCACGGCGGCACCGTTCATCGGCGATCCGGCCGCTCCGCTGACATCTCGCGAGCTGGCATACGTCCATCGCACCGGCGGCGCGGGCACCGATTGGCTCGGCGAGGACGCCATGTTCGTCGTCTTCTCCAATCGCTGCACGCATGTCGGCTGCCCCACGCAGGCCACCGGGGCAGGGTTCTCGTGCCCCTGCCACGGCAGCCAGTACGACGAGCGCGGCGCCCGCATCGCCGGGCCCGCGGTGCGGCCGCTCGACCGCTTCCAGTGGGAAGTGCGTGGCGGCGAGCTGTGGGTGACGCAGCGCTGGAGCGTCCTGCTGGACGGCGATCGCGTCGCCTACTTCCCCGTCAAGGCGCCGGGCCAGCCGCTCGCGGGCGAGGTGCCGCTC
Source organism: Gaiellales bacterium (assembly GCA_036403155.1). Lineage (GTDB taxonomy): Bacteria > Actinomycetota > Thermoleophilia > Gaiellales > JAICJC01 > JAICYJ01. The sequence goes on from DASWRM010000045.1 coordinate 7,510, forward strand.
GCCGACGCGCTGTATCCGGCCGTGACCTACGACCAGCCGTCCACGCCCGACACGCCGCCCAACCTGCGGAGAACGGCTCCCGGGTGACCCCGGTCCGTCGGTGCGCCGGAGGGCGTCTACGCTGTCCTTGCCCAGGGCCCACTTCCCGGAGCTGCACCGCATGTCCGACACCTGCACCCACCTCGACCAGATCGCCTTCACCGACCTGCCCGAATCCATCCCCGGCTGCGAGGACTGCCTGGCGATCGGCGGGCGCTGGCTGCACCTGCGCATGTGCGCGTCGTGCGGCCACATCGGCTGCTGCGACTCCTCGCCGAACCGTCATGCCACGGCGCATGCAAACACGACGTCTCACCCGGTGATCCGCTCCGCGGAGCCGGGTGAGGACTGGTTCTGGTGCTACCGGGACGACATCGCGTTCACGGTCGGCGGCGCGGCAGCCGGCTGAGCTGCCCTACACGGGGCGAAGGACGGCGGCCCCCTGCGGGCCGAGGGAGCCTGGCCTATGCATCTCGCCGGTCGCGACCTCGACGGCCCACCCGCGTCCAACGGGCACCTCGGCCGGCCGCCTGCCGAAGTTCACGAGCACAAGCCGCCGGTCGCGCCCGTCGGCCCGCTCGTAGGCCAGGACGTCGTCCGGCGCGTCGCGCAGCTCGAGCGTCCCGCGCCGAAGCGCCGTCGACGCCCGCCGGGCCGCGAGCAGGGCGCGGTACAGGGACAGCGTTGACCGGGGCTCGGCGGATTGACGGGCGACGCTGCGCCGGTCGGCGTCCGGCGGCCATGGCAGCCATGGCTCCGCCGGCCAGCCGTGGCGCGGACCGGGCTCCCACGGGATCGGCGCGCGGCACCCGTCGCGCCCACCCGGATCCACCCGACGGGCGTCCGGCACCCGCGCGTCCTCGAGCCCCAGCTCGTCGCCCTGGTAGACGAACGGCGTTCCGCGCAGCGTCAACAGCAGCACGGCCGCCGCCCGCGCGGCGGCGTCACTCCCCAGCCGCGTCCGCACCCGCGACACGTCGTGGTTCGACAGCACCCATGTCGGCCACGCGCCGGCCGGCAGCTCGTCGGCCACCCGCCGGATCATCTCCGTCCACGCCGCCTTGGTCCACGGCGCATGCAGCGGCAGGAAGTTGAAGGCCATGTGCAGCTCGTCGTCGGAGCCGTAGAAGCCCGCGATCGACGCCACGTCGCCGAGGTTCACCTCCCCGACCGTCGTGCGGGCGCCCGGGTAGCTGTCGACCAGCCGGCGGAAGCCGCGGATCAGCTCGTGCGCCAGCGGCTCGTCCTGGATGCCGACGCGGTCGATCTGGCCGAGCTCGGCGGGCTGGTCAGGGAACGCCGGATCCTTACCGATGCAGTGCACGACGTCCATGCGGAACCCGTCCACGCCACGGTCGAGCCAGAACCGCAGGACGCGGTGCATCGCTGACACGACCGCCGGGTTCGACCAGTTCAGGTCGGGTTGCTCGGGCAAGAACAGGTGCAGGTACCACTGGCCGGTACGCTCGTCGAGCGTCCATGCCGGCCCGCCGAAGACGGCGTGCCAGTTGTTCGGCGGACCGCCGTCCCGGCCGTCGCGCCAGTGGTACCACTCCCGTTTCGGCGACTCGCGCGACGAGCGCGACTCCACGAACCACGGGTGGCGGTCGGAGGTGTGGTTCGGCACCCAGTCGACCAGGACGCGGATCCCGCGCTCGTGCGCAGCCGCGATCATCCGTTCGGCGTCGGCGAGGGTACCGAACACCGGATCGACGTCGCAGTAGTCGCACACGTCGTAGCCGAAGTCGGCCATCGGCGAGCGGTAGAACGGTGAGATCCACACGGCGTCGACGCCGAGCATCGCGAGGTGGTCGAGCCGCCGTTGGATCCCGGGAAGGTCGCCGACGCCGTCGCCATCGGTGTCGAGAAACGATCGCGGATAGATCTGGTAGACGGCGGCGTCGCGCCACCAGGGGACGTGTCCGTCGTCGTCCATCGCCCGCGTCGTTCCCGTTTCCCACGACGACGGAACGCCGGACCGGTTCACCGCGGCGTCTGGAAGGGAACCTTCACGGTGGTGCTCTCGGACCTCTGGTACAAGAACGCGGTCATCTACAGCCTGAACGTCGGAACGTTCATGGACGGTGACGGCGACGGTTGCGGGGACTTCGAGGGACTCGCGCGGCGGCTCGACTACATCGAGAGCCTCGGCATCGATGCGCTCTGGCTGGCACCGTTCCAGCCCAGCCCCGGACGCGACGACGGCTATGACATCACCGACTACTACAACGTGGCGGAGCGGCTGGGATCGTCGGGCGATTTCGCCGAGTTCATGCGACAGGCGGAGAGCCGCGGGATCCGCGTGATCATGGATCTCGTGGTCAACCACACCTCAGACCGCCACCCCTGGTTCCGCGCCGCGCAGACAGGCCGCGATGCTCCGACCCACGACTGGTACGTCTGGTCGAAGAAGCGGCCGCCCAACTGGCGATCGGGCACGGTGTTCCCCGGCGTGCAGCAGACGACGTGGACGCGGAATCCGGCGCTCCGCGAGTGGTACTTCCACCGGTTTTACGATCACGAGCCAGACCTGAACACGCAGAACCCGCACGTCCGCGAGGAGCTGCGGCGGATCATGGGGTACTGGCTGCAGCTCGGCGTGGCGGGATTCCGGATCGATGCGCTGCCGTTCGTGCTCGAGAAGCCGGCGTTGGACGGCTCGCCCGCCGAGACCGACTTCGACCTGCTGCACCGGATGCGGGACGTGGTCCAGTGGCGGCGCGGCGACGCGGTGCTGCTGGCCGAGGCGAACGTGCCGCCCGACCAGAGCGCCCGGTACTTCGCCGGCGGCGACGGCGTCCACATGATGTTCAACTTCTGGGTCAACCAGCATCTGTTCGCCTCACTGGCGACGGGCGATGCGCGGCCTCTGGCCGAGGCGCTGCGGCAGACGAGATCTCTGCCCGAGGGGGCACAATGGGCGCACTTCCTGCGCAACCACGACGAGCTCGACCTCGGCCATCTCGACGGCGACGTGCGGGCCGCGGTGTTCCGCGAGTTCGGGCCCGAGCCGTCGATGCAGCTCTACGGGCGCGGCATCCGGCGGCGACTGGCGCCGATGCTCGGCGACCGTCGACGTGTGGAGCTCGCCTACAGCCTGCTCTTCTCGCTGCCGGGGACGCCCGTCCTCCGGTACGGCGACGAGATCGGCATGGGCGACAACCTGCGGCTTCGAGAGCGGATGGCGATCCGCTCGCCGATGCAGTGGTCGGCCGGCCCTCAGGGAGGCTTCTCACGAGCCGAGCGGACGGTGCAGCCGGTGATCGAGAAGGGCCTGTACTCGACTGCCAACGTCAACGTCGAGCAGCAGCGCCGCGATCCCGACTCGCTGCTTCGGTGGATCATCCGCCTGATTCGCGCCCGCAAGGAGTGCCCGGAGATCGGCTGGGGCGACTGGGAGATCCTCCGCACGCGGCCGGTGAACGCGCTTGCGATGCAATACACCTGGCGCGGCACGTCGCTCGTCTGCGTGCACAACCTGGCGGCGCATCCCGTGGAGGTGTCGCTGCGGCCGGAGAGTGACCGGCGGGGCGTGCTTGCGAATCTGATGACCGACGAGATCAGCGAGGCCGACGGGCGGGGAACACACCGCATCGACCTGGACGCCTACGACTACCGGTGGTACCGCGTCGGGGGGCTGGACTACGCCGTGCAGCGGGAAGCGGCGCCGGACGGGTGATCAGCTGGTGAGCTGAACGGTGAATGCCGTGTTGGAGCCCGGCACCCAGGGGCCGGTCGTCCAGGTGTCGTCGCGTGCCTGCAGGCCGACGAACGTGCCGAGCACCGTCTTGCCGCCGTTCGTGTACCCGGGCTGGGTGAGCACGAAGTATGCGAAGCCCACCACTTTGACGCTGCCGCCTCCGCCGGGCCAGGTCGTGCCGCCGCCCATGTCGGTGACGACGGGCAGGATCACCAGCTGCGGGCTCTTGGGCTTGAGAATCGTCGCCTGGCCGTTCGCGGTGAACTGCACGATGGCGCTGAGCGGGTCCCACGATGTGATGCGGTTGTCGATTCCCTGTGAGGTCGGGCCGGTGTTCTGGCCGCTCTTCACCTGGATCGTCTCGCCGACGGAGACGTCACAGGCGCTGTTGCCGCCCGCGGACGGCCCCAGGATCGCGCTCTTGTAGTCGCTCGCCCCGGTCGTTCCCTGGCACGATCCCGAGCTGTTCTTGATCGGGAGCGCGAGGGCGCCGTTGTTCGGAGACGAGTTGTCCGTGTAGAGGCTGTACTGCTGCCCGAGCACCCATGACGCGCGCATGACGCCCCACGGCATCACCTGCCCCGTGCTGACGACGGTCGTGTAGGACAGCACCGTTGCCGTCGCGGCGGCCGTGATCGACTTGGTGCCGATGCCGAGCACATTGGCGAAGTACGAGCTGCTGGGCCGCGTCACGGTGACCTTCACGCTGTCGTTGGCGGTGTTGACGGTGACGTTCTGGTACGTCGCCGAGTCACCGGCCTTCTTGTTGGTCGTGAACTCGTTCGTCGCCGTGGTCTGAGCGTACGACCAGCCGGCGGGGAGCTGCGCGGCGCCGGCAAGCGCTGATGCGTCGGCAGACGCCTGGGCCGCGCGCCGAGCCTGGTACCAGGAGCCGACGTCGATTGCGAGCGCGCACACGCCGAGCAGCGCGAACAGGAACACGGCGAACAGGGCGATGGTCTGCCCGACCTCGGGACTGGAGCCGGCCGTGCGGGGCCGGCCGTGCGGAGCGTGGGTCACATAGAGGAACCGACCGGGCGACGCCGAGCGTTACGCCCCGGACGGGGGATCCGTGATCGCGGGACTCGCCTCAGCGGTCGACGCGCCACGTCCACACCGCTGCGGCCGCGGCCACGATCGCTCCGATCAGGAGCACCCACACACCCGGCGCAACGCTGGCGGTCGCGAACAGGCCGTTGTCGTGGTTGGCGGACTGGACGTCGTCGGACGCCGTGTTCCAGTCGACGATCGCGAGCAGGAGCAGCGCCGCGGCAACCGCAGCGCCGACCCGCGCCGGGCGGTTGAGGGGCGTTCGGTAGTACCACGCGGCGCTTGCCATCACCGCGACCGCGAGCAGGGCCGTGTAGCGCCCGTCGCCGCCCAGGCGGCCGTCGGTGACCGGGCCGGTCCCGGTCTCGAGCCCGTTCGTCCACGCCATCGCCGAGCCAATCAGGGCGAGCGCAGCCCCGCCGGCGGTCAGCACCAGCCGCGCGACGAGATGCTCGTGGCGGAGCTCGTACCGGCGCTGCGCGTCAGCCACCGGCAGCTGCTCTGCCCGTCCATCCGGGTGACCCGGCACCATGGCCGGATTCAAGCACCGGGCGGCGCCGCGCTCAACCGGCGTGCCAGTCGTCCGGGGAGCGGCGCCGGGCTGGGTGAGAAAACACTGCCTGGCACCTTTTTCTCACCCCGCGTGCGCCGTCAGTCCGAGGGTGCGCGGGTTCCCAGGAACCCGGCCACCATGGCGCGCATGTTCCATCGCTCCATCCCGATGTACGTCGCCCCCGGCGAGCCCGCCGGCCCGAGCGTATCGCCGTAGAGGTTGGCGTAGACCCTGACGTGGGCGTCGCCGGCGATCTGCTGCTCGAGTCCCGGGTTCAGCGATGACTCGGTGAAGATCGCGCGCACGTGCAGCGCCCGGATCCGGTCGATCAGCTCCGCGACCTGGCCGGCACTCGGCTGTCCCTCGCTGGAGAGCGACGGAAGGACGGAACCGACCACGGTGATGCCGTAGTGCGCCGCGAAGTACCGGAAGGCGTCGTGGTTCGTGACGAGCAGCCGCCTGGCGGCGGGCACCGTGGCGATCAGCCGGCGATTGGCGCGATCCATCCGCCGGACCGCGCCGGCATACGCGGCTGCCCGGGCGCGGTAGCCGGCCGCGTGCGCCGGATCGAGCGTGGCGAGACGGTCTCCCAGCGCGGACGCAGCCCGCTCGAAGAGCGTCGGGTCGTGCCACCAGTGCGGGTCGCCGTCGGGCTGTCCAGAGTCGCCGGCGCGCCGCGGCAGCCCGCGCGACGCGATCCAGACCGGCGTGCCGGGGACAGAGCTCGAGATCAGCCCGTCCGCCCAGGCGTCGACGCCGAGTCCCGATTCGACGACCAGCTTCGCGCCGCTCAGCTCGATCGCCGTGCTCGGGGTTGGCTCGAAGTCGTGCGGGTCGACGTTCGGCTTGAGGATCCCGACGACGTGCACCGCTCCGCCGCCGACGTGCCGTACCAGATCCTGCATCTGTGTCGTCGTCGCGACCACGGCGATCCGGCCCGGTTGCGGCGTTGGGATCTGCGTCGTCGTGCACGCGGTCGCGAGCAGGAGCACTGCCAGCGCCGCCGCGGCGGCCGATCGGTGCCTCATGGGCGGAGACCATAGCAGGAACGAAAACCGTTCTCGTTTATTGCGAACTGTGATCATTACCTGTACGATCCACCGCCATGGAACCGGGACGGAACCGACGCGCTCGCCTGGCTCTGCTCGACGCAGGTCGGTCGATGGGCCGGGCCTTCAGCGTGCGGGAGCTGCACACGGCCGCACGGCGGGTCGAGCCGAAGCTGGGCCTTACCACGGCGTACCGCACCGTCGACCGCTGGCGGGAGGAGGGATGGGCCGAGGAGGCGGGCTCGCGCGGGGGCGAGGCCGTTTACGTGCTCTGCGCCGCCCAGGGCCATCACCACCACGTCGTCTGTGTGGACTGCGGCGCCACCGCCCTGCTCGAGGGCTGCGCACTCGAGCCGGCACGCGACTCCGCTCGGGACGCCGGATTCGACCTGCTCGACGCCGCGCTGGCTGCGCTTCCCGGCCGGTGTGCGGCGTGCTCCGCCGATGCCGGCACTGCGTAGCGCCGCGCCGGCCGGCGAGCCCGTCGCCTCCCTCCGGGAGGTCACGGTCGCCTACGGCGCGCACGTCGCACTCGATGCCGTCTCGCTCGAGCTCCCGGCCGGGGCGATCGTGGGCCTGATCGGCCCGAACGGCGCCGGCAAGACCACGCTGCTGCGCACGCTGCTCGGCGTCCTCCAGCCGCGAGCCGGCACCGTGCGCGTGGCGGGCGACACGGGATACATGCCGCAGCTCGGCGAGGCTGCGTGGGACTTCCCGCTCACCGTGCTCGAGGTCGCTCTGCAGGGCTCCTACCGCCGCGCGGGCTGGCTGCGCCGGCCGCGGGCGGCCGACCGGGCGGCTGCGCGCGACGCCCTCGCGGCGGTCGGCATGGCGGAGCTTGCCGGGCGCCAGGTCGGGAAGCTCTCCGGCGGGCAGCGGCAGCGGGTGCTGCTGGCCCGCACGCTCGTGCAGGACGCCCAGCTGCTGCTGCTCGACGAGCCGCTGTCGGGCGCCGATGCCGCGACAGAGTCCGCGTTCCTCGAGACGCTCGGCCGTCTCCGCGACGACGGCCGGACGATCGTCGTGTCGACGCACGACCTGGGCTGGTCCGCCACCCAGTGCGACCTTCTGTGCCTGCTCTCGGGCCGCGTCGTCTCGTTCGGCCCGCCCGAGCGCTCGCTCGCTCCCGAACGGCTCGCCGAGGCCTACGGCGGCGCCCTGATCGATGTCGGCGGCGTCCGCATACTGGCCCCCGAGGGGCACCACGCCCACTGATGCACTACCTGACCGACCCGCTCCAGTTCGAGTTCATGCGCCGCGCCCTGATCGCGGTCGCACTGACAGGCGTCGTCTCCGGGGTGCTCGGCAGCTACGTCGTGCTTCGTGGGCTCGCGTTCATCGGCGATGCGCTCACGCACGCCGTCTTCCCGGGCATCGTCGTCGCCGTCGCCGTAGGCAGGAGCATCCTGCTGGGCGCGCTCGTCGTCGGCCTCGCGACCGCTCTTGGCATCGCAGCGATCAGCCGCAACCGCCGGGTCAGCGAGGACACCGCGATCGGCATCCTCTTCGCCGCCATGTTCGCGCTCGGGGTCGTGCTGGTGTCGACGCTCGCCGCCTACCAGCGGGACGTGGCCGACCTGCTCTTCGGACAGATCCTCGCGGTGTCGCGGACAGATCTCTACCTGGCCGGCGGGACGACGGTGATTGCGCTGACCGCGACGGTCCTCCTGAACAAGGAGTTCTCGCTGATCGGCTTCGACCGCGAGATGGCGGAGGCCATGCGCTACCCGGTGTTCGTCCTCGACCTGGTGCTCCTGGCGCTGATCACGCTGGCGATCGTGGTGTCGCTGCAGGCGATCGGCAACATCCTGGTGCTGGCGATGCTGGTCACGCCCGCCGCGACGGCGCGGCTGCTCACGCACCGGCTGGCGCGGATGCAGGCGCTCTCCGCGGCGCTCGGCGTGCTGGCAGGCGTGATCGGGCTCTACATCTCGTTCTGGTGGAACGTCGCATCGGGCGGCGCCGTGGTGCTCACCTCGACGGCGATCTTCTTCGCGGTGTTCCTCGCCGTCGAGCTGGCGCCCCGTGCCCGTCGCCGTCCGGTCGCCGCGGCGACCGGCTGACCGCCGGCTACCAGGTCTTCGCGGCCTGTACCTCTGCCCGCGGTGCCACGCGCGCTCGGCAGTCCACGATCGTGCAGCCGGCGGGGTGGGCGATCACCGGATTCATGTCGAGCTCCGCGACCTCCGGAATGTCCTCGGCCAGCGCCGAGAGCCGCATGAGGAGATCGGCCAGCGCGGCCGCGTCAGCGGCCGGAGCGCCGCGGAATCCCGTGACCAGCCGGCCGGTCTTCCCAGTGGAGAGCAGCTCGGCCACGTCGACGTCGGAGATCGGCGCGATCCGGAAGCCGGCCTCGCCGATCAGCTCGGCCATCACGCCGCCCGGCCCGAACGCCACGAGCGGCCCGAACACGGGGTCCTGCACCAGGCCCGCAAGCAGCTCGACGCCCGGCCGGGCCATCGGCTGCACGAGCACGCGGCCGTCCATGGCACGCGCCGCCTCCTCGACCGCGGCGGTGTCGGCGAGCCCCAGGCGGACACCGCCGCGCTCCGTCTTGTGCGCCCCCGCCTCAGCAAGCTTCACGGCGACCGGCATCCCGAGCTCGACGGCCGCCGACGCCGCCGCTGCCGGCGAGTCGGCCAGCCGCTCGGGGACGAGCGGCAGCCCATAGTGCTCCATCAGGGAGCGCAGCTCGTCCGCCTCGAGCCAGCCGCGGCCGGCCGACAGCGCCTCGTCGACAATGGCCCGGGCGGCGGGCTGGTCGATGCCCTCCGGCCGGCGCGTCACGCCCGCCGGACGCCGCAGCCACCGGCGTCGCTCGACCGCTCGCCCGAGCGCCCTCGCGGCCGACTCCGGATAGCTGAACGCGGCGACGCCCGAGCCGGGGTGCGCGAATGCGGCGGGAACCCCCTGCGCCGTCATGACGACCGCGAGCACGGGCTTGGACGCGCCGGCGGCCGCCTGTCTGACCGCGTCGGCCACCTCGTCGGCGGTCGCGGGTGCGGCCGGTGCGAACAGGACGATCAGCGCATCGACGTTCGGGTCCGCGAGCACCAGCGGGATCGCCTTCGCGTATGCGGCCGCCGTGGCGGATCCGAGCAGGTCGACCGGGTTTTTCGTCGATGCCTCGGCGGGCAGCAGCGCCGCGAGCCGCGCGACGGTCTCCGGCGCCGGCGGCGGCAGCTCGATTCCCGCCGCTTCGCAGGCGTCCGCGCAGAGGATGCCCAGCCCACCGGCGTTCGTGATGATGCCGGCCCGGTTCCCCGCGGGCAGCGGCTGCGTCGAGAGCAGGGACGCTGCGTCGAGCGCCTCCCCGAGCGTCACGGCTCGAACCACGCCCGCCTCCCGGAAGAGCGCCTCGACGGCTGCCTCGGATCCAGCCAGGGCGGCGGTGTGCGAGCCGGCCGCGCGCGCGCCGGCGCGGCTCGAGCCGCTCTTGATCGCGATCACGGGCTTCCTCCTCGCCACCCGGCGGGCGACGCGCGCGAACGTGCGGGGGTTGCCGAACGACTCCACGTAGAGCAGCACGAGGGCGGTGTCCTCGTCCGTCTCCCAGTACGACAGCAGGTCGTTGCTCGAGATGTCCGCCTTGTTGCCGATCGACACGAACGCCGACAGGCCGACGCCGCGCGTCGCCGTCTTCTCGAGCAGCGCGAGCCCGAGGGCGCCGCTCTGCGACGAGAAGCCGATCGATCCCGGCGGAAACGGACGCGGAGCAAACGTCGCGTTCAGGTGGGACCCGGGCACGGCGATGCCCAGGCAGTTGGGGCCGAGCAGACGGGCGCCGTGCCGGCGGATCAGCTCGAGCAGCTGCTGCTGGCGGCTGAGCCCGTCCGCCCCCGTCTCGGCGAAGCCCGCCGATATCACGCAGACCGCGCGGGTGCCCCGTTCCAGCACCTGCTCGACGGCCTCGACCACCGACTCGGCCGGGACGCACACGACCGCCATGTCCGCCGGGACGGGGAGCTCGGATACCGACCGTGCGGCCGGGACGCCGGCGACCGGGGCGCCGCGCAGGTTGACCGGATAGACGGCGCCTCGGAAGTCGGCGCCGAGCAGGTTGCGGACGACCGAGTTGCCGATCGAGCCCGCCCGGTCGGACGCGCCGACGACGGCCACCGACGCCGGCCGGAAGAACCGGGCGAGCGATACCACGGCCGCATCCCGGTCGCGTTCGTCCACCCGCTCGAGATAGGCCTCGGTGGGGCGGATCGGAAAGCTCATCTCCGCAACGCCGCCGGACACGTGGCGGGTGACCTCGAAGCCGGCGTCCCGGAACACTCCCAGCATCTGGCGGTTCGCGAGGTCGACCTGCGCGATGAACCGCTCGACGCCCGAGCGTGCGGCCAGCGCCGCCAGCTGTTCGAGCAGCCGCGTGCCGACGCCATGCCCCTGCAGCGGATCCTCGACAGTGAAGGCGACCTCGGCGGCGGTCGCGTCGCGCAGGCGGTCGAAGCTGCCCAGCGCCACCACCCGCCCGTTGCGCGTGCCGAGCAGCACCAGACGCTCGATGCTGTCTCCCCCCGCATACGATTCGGCCGCCGCCAGCGACGGATCGCGCATGTCGCCGAAGCGAAGATGCATGCTCTCCGGCGACAGGCGCTGGAAGAACTCGAGCACCCGGTCCTGATCCCGCGGCTCTGCGCCTCGCAACCGCAGCGTGCTGCCGTCCCGCAGGATGACGTCACGGACGGGGACGGACATGTCGACCTCGCGCCCGGCCATCAGACCACCAGCACCGCGGAGCCGTCGATCGTCCCGGACGCCAGCCGCTCCAGGGCCGTACCCGCGTGCTCGAGCGGGAATGCCTCCGTGCGTGGCTGGATCGGGATCTCGGCGGCGACGTCGAGGAACTCCCGTGCGTCGTCGCGCGTGAAGTTGGCGACCGAGCGCAGCACGCGCTCCCGCCACAGCAGGTCGTAGTCGAAGGCGGGCATGCCGTCGAGGTGGATCGCGTTGACCGCGACCGTTGCCGCCGGGCCCGTCGCGGCCAGGGCGTCGACGACCACAGCGCCCGCCGGGGCGAACGTCACCGCGGCATGCAGCGGCGCCGGTGGCCGTGCGTCGTACTCGCCGGTCCACGACGCGCCCATCTCCGCCGCTCGCCGGCGCTCGGCGCGCGAGCGGGCGAAGACGAACACCTCGCAGCCCCAGTGGACGGCCACCTGGATGGCCAGGTGCGCGGACGACCCGAACCCGAACAGGCCGAGTCGCTGACCCGGCTCGACCCCGCTCAGACGCAGGGAGCGATAGCCGATGATCCCCGCGCACAGCAGTGGGGCCGCTTCGATGTCGCCGAAACGCTCGGGGATCGGGAACACGAAGCCGGCTCGTGCCGACATGTGCTCCGCGTAGCCGCCGTCGACCGTCCATCCCGTGAAGTCGGCGAGCTCGCACAGATTCTCGCGGCCGGCGCGGCACTGCTCGCAACGGCCGCAGGCGCCGTGCAGCCAGGCGACCCCGATCCGCCGGCCGGTCGACCGGTCACGGCCGACCACCTGATGGCCGGGTATCAGTGGAAGGCGCCGCGCGGGCAGGTCGCCCGAGACGATCTGGAGGTCGGTGCGGCAGACGCCGCATGCGATCACGTCCACCAGGACGCGGTCGTCCGCCGGCTCGGGATCCGGGACATTCTGCACGTCGAGGCGGCCGGGTCGGGTGAGGACGATCGCACGCATCCGGGCAGTCTGCCGCATGCCGGATCGCGAGGCATCCGTGGTTTCCCCTCGCTGCACGCGCTCGAGCGCCGGCTGCAGGCCGGTCGGGTCAGCCCTCCGTACTTTCCGGCAGCAGCGGGCCGCGGAAACGCCGATGCGCGCTCCCGCGTCCGGCGCTGCAATGGACGTGCCTGATCGTTTCTGGCTCTTCCTCTTCCGGAGGTGCACCGTGTCAACTCCAACCGTCATCTCTTCCACGCAAGCCGCTGCCAAGCGTCCCACCCTGAAGCGGTCGCTCGGGTTGTCGATGGCGACCGCGCTCGTGATCGGCAACATGGTCGGCTCGGGCGTGTTCGGACTGCCGTCCTCACTGGCCTCGACCGGCCCCATCTCGCTGCTGGCCTGGGTGTTCACCGGGGCCGGCGCGATCCTGCTCGCGCTCGTGTTCGCAAACCTCGGGCGCGCGTATCCGCGCACCGGCGGGCCCTATGCGTACACGCGCCGGGCGTTCGGCGACTTCGCCGGATTCTGGACGGCCTGGGGCTACTGGATCGCAGCCTGGGCGGGCAACGCCGCCATCGCAACGATCTTCGTCAGCTACGGGACGGTGTTCTGGTCGGACCTCGGCTCGAACAACCTGCTGGCCTTCTCGGTCGGCCTTGGCGTGATCTGGCTGCTGACGCTGGTGAACATGGCCGGCGTTCGCGAGTCCGGGATCGTCCAGCTCGTCACGACCGTGCTGAAGTTCGTGCCGCTGCTGCTGATCGGCCTGATCGGCCTCTTCTACATCAAGTCGGGCAACTTCACGCCCTTCGACCCGAACCACACCTCGCTTGTGGGCCACTGGCACGCGATCACCTTCGCGGGCACGCTGACCCTGTGGGCGTTCCTCGGGCTCGAGTCGGCCACCATCCCGGCCGAGGAGATCAAGGACGTCGAGAAGACGCTGCCGCGGGCGACCATCCTCGGCACCGTCGCCACCACGGCGCTGTACGTCCTGGCCACCGTATCGGTGATGGGCGTCATCCCGGCCGCACAGCTTGCCGATTCCAACGCGCCGTTCGCGGACGCAGCCCGGCAGATGTGGGGCGCATCGGTGCTCGGTGTCTCGCCGGACAAGCTGATCGCCGCTGTCGCGATGATCTCGACGTTCGGCGCCCTCAACGGCTGGATCCTGATCCAGGGACGCATCCCCCTGGCGGCCGCCGAGGACGGGCTGTTCCCACGCCAGTTCGCACAGGTGAGCGGCACGCGCCGCACGCCGGTGGTCGGGTTGGTCGTGTCGTCGCTGCTGCTGACGGCGCTGATGGCGATGAACTACCAGTCGAGCCTCGTGGACACCTTCACGAAGGTGATCATCCTGGCGACGCTGACCACGCTGGTTCCCTACGCCTTCGCGGCGGCGGCCCAGCTGATGCTCATGTTCCGTGAGCCGGAGCGCTTCAGCGGCCGGCGCCTCGCGGTGGACACCGTGGTCGCGGTGCTCGCCTTCACCTACGCCTTCTGGATGATCTACGGCGCAGGCCAGGAGTACATCGCGCAGGGATTCCTCCTCCTGATGGCAGGCATCCCGGTGTACGTGTTCCTCAAGTGGCGGCAGTCCAAGGACGCGCAGCCGGTGGCCCCTGAGTGGGTGCCACCCGCCGTCGCGGCCGCCGCCCCGCCGGAGCGCAAGCTCGTGGGATCGGAGCGATGACGATGCCACGTTCGCTCACACAGACCGGACTCTCGGAGGGGGGCGCCCTCGACGCCCCCCTCTGCGGGGTCGATTCCGAGATCGGGACGCTGCGGCGGGTCATGCTGCACCGTCCCGGTGACGAGCTGAAGCGGCTCACGCCCACGAACAAGGACGAGCTGCTCTTCGACGACGTGCTGTGGGTGAAGCGCGCGCGGCAGGAGCACGATGCGTTCGCCGACACGCTCGTCGAGCGCGGCGTGGAGGTGCTCTACCTCCAGGAGCTGCTGGCCGAGACGCTCGAGCTGGCCGAGGCCCGCGACGTGCTGATCTCCGGCAGCGTCCGCGCCGCGGACGTCGGCGCCTCGCTCGGCGCAGAGCTGGCCGACTGGCTGGCGTCGCTGCATCCCCGTGCCCTGTCCGAGACGGCGATCGCGGGCGTGACGTTCGAGGAGCTGCCGTTCACGAGCCGCTCCCTGGCGGCGGTGTCCGCGGAGCCGGCCGCGTTCGTGCTGACGCCCCTGCCCAACCATCTGTTCACGCGCGACACGTCGGCGTGGATCGGGGCAGGCGTGAGCATCAACGCGATGGCGAAGCCCGCGCGCCGCAGGGAGGCGATCCACCTTGATCTGATCTACCGGCTGCACCCGCGCTTTGCCGCGGCCGGCATGCCGGTCTGGAGCGACGGGGTGCCGGCGCCCCAGACGCTCGAAGGCGGCGACGTGCTGGTCGTCGGCAACGGGTGCGTGCTGGTCGGCATGGGCGAGCGGACCACGCCTGGAGCCGTGGAGCAGCTGGCCCGTCGCCTGTTCGCCGATGGCGCGGTCTCACGGGTGATCGCGGTGGCGCTGCCCAAGCGGCGTTCAGCGATGCACCTGGACACGGTCATGACGATGGTCGACCGTGACATGTTCACCATCTACCCGGAGCTCCGCCGCGGGCTCGCCGCCTGGTCGCTGCGGCCGGGACCGAACGGGGTTCCGAGCGTCGACCGCACCGACGACCTGTTCGCCGAGCTCGCTGATGCGCTCGCGCTCGACGCGGTTCGCCTGATCGAGACGGGCGGCGACCGCTACGAGGCCGAGCGGGAGCAATGGGACGACGGCAACAACGTGCTTGCCATCGCGCCCGGCGTCGTCGTCGCGTACGAGCGCAACGTCGATACGAACACGCGCCTGCGCCATGCGGGCGTGGAGGTCATCACCATCGCCGGCTCGGAGCTGGGACGGGGCCGCGGCGGCCCACGCTGCATGTCCTGCCCGATCCTGCGCGAGCCGCTCACCAACAGCTGAAACGAGGAGCCATGCCACTCTCGACCCCACAACTCACAGCACCCGCCGACTACCTGCGGGTGAGCGACCTCGACGAGGGCCAGTTCGCGGCGCTGCTCGACCTGGCCGCCACCATGAAGCGCGACCCGGGCGGCTGGCGCGGCGCACTGCCCTGGCAGTCGGTGGCCTGCTTCTTCGAGAAGCCGTCGACCCGCACCCGCGTGTCGTTCGCGGCGGCTGCCCACAGGCTGGGCATGCACCCGCAGATCCTGCGGCCGGACGAGCTCCAGCTCGGCCGCGGTGAGACGGTCGCGGACACGGCGCGGACGCTGTCGGGCTTCTGCGCCGCCATCGTGATGCGGACGTTCGCGCAGGCCACGATCGACGAGGTGGCGGCGAACGCGAGCGTGCCCGTGATCAACGCGCTCACCGACGACCACCATCCCTGCCAGGCGCTGGCGGACTTCATGACGCTGCGAGAGACGTTCGGCCGCCTGGACGGCCTCCGCCTCGCGTACATCGGCGACAGCGACAACGTCGCCCGGTCGTTGATGGAGGCCGGGGCGCTGACGGGCACCGAGGTGGTCGTCGCCTCGCCGGTCGCCTACGAGCCGGAGGCGCTCGAGATGCGCGCCGTGTCCGAGTTCGTCAGCGGCCACCATGGCCACGTGTCGGTCGTTCACGATCCCCGTGAGGCGGTGGCGGGCGCCCATGCGGTGTACACCGATGTGTGGGTGTCGATGGGGGACGAGGGCGACACCGAGCGCCGCATGCAGGAGCTGCGGCCCTACCGGGTCACCGCCGAGCTGATGCGGCTGGCCGCACCGCACGCCGTGTTCATGCACTGCCTGCCGGCCCACCGCGGTCAGGAGGTGGCGGCCGACGTGATCGACGGACCGACCAGCGTCGTCTGGCAGCAGGCGGCCAACCGCCTGCCCACGGAGCAGGCCGTGCTCTACGCGACCATCGCGGAGAG
Source organism: Gaiellales bacterium (assembly GCA_036403155.1). GTDB lineage: Bacteria > Actinomycetota > Thermoleophilia > Gaiellales > JAICJC01 > JAICYJ01. The sequence goes on from DASWRM010000045.1 coordinate 23,480, forward strand.
GTTCGACCGGCCATGACACGGCCGCACGAGACCCACTCGCTGGCCGTCATCGCCCTGGGAGGCAACGCACTGCTCCGCCGCGGCGAGCCGGTCGACATGGCGCGCCAGCGCGCCAACGTGGAGACGGCCGCCGAGCAGATCGCGGCGGCCGCGCCAGGCCATCGCCTCGTCGTCACGCACGGCAACGGCCCGCAGGTGGGGCTGCTCGCCGTGCAATCGGAGTCGTCCAGCAGCCCCGCGCCGCTGGACGTCCTCGGCGCCGAGACCGAGGGCATGATCGGGTACCTGATCGAGCAGGCGCTCGGCAATCGCCTGCGGCCGAGCCCGGTCGCGACACTGCTGACGCAGGTCGAGGTCGACCCGGCGGATCCCGCGTTCGGGCATCCGAGCAAGCCGATCGGTGTCGTCTACGGTGAGGACGAGGCGCGCCGTCTCGCCGCCGAGCGCGGGTGGGCAGTGGCGCCGGACGGCGACCGGTTCCGGCGCGTGGTGCCCTCGCCGCGGCCGCTGCGGATCGTCGAGCTGGAAACGATCCGGCTGCTGCTCGCGGCCGGGGTCACGGTGATCTGCGGCGGGGGCGGCGGGGTGCCGGTGGTTCGCGCGCCGGACGGCGAGCTGCGCGGGGTCGAGGCGGTGATCGACAAGGACCTGTCGGCAGCGCTGCTCGCAGAGCGGCTCGGCGCCGACGTGCTTGCCATGCTGACCGACGTCGACCGTGTCGTCCGCGGGTGGGGGACGGATGATGCGATGCCGATCGATTGGGTTACACCAGAGGACCTCCGCACGATCGAGTTCGCCGCCGGCTCGATGGGGCCGAAGGTCGAGGCGGCGTGCCGGTTCGTGGAGGCGACCGGTGGCCGGGCCGCGATCGGCTCGCTCGCCGAGGCGGCCGCCGTTGTCGCCGGCACCGCGGGGACCCAGATCGCTCGGGCGGCCGTGCTCGCCTAGCAGCAGTGCACCGCCGGGCGGGGGCGCCCGGCGGTGCACGGCATGCGTTACGCCGGTGCCGGCCCGGTGACCGGGGCGTAGCGGCGGTGCAGCATGATCGCGTTGCCGTCCGGGTCATGCAGGAACGCCATGTGGCAGACGCCGGTGTCGATCGTGTCCCCGGTGAACGCGACCCCGGCGGCCTCGAGTTCAGCGCGCGCAGCGTCGACGTCGGGCACGCGCAGCGCCGGCGGGTTCAGCGTCGGGACGAAGGGCAGCCCGGCGCTCGCCGGGTTCCACACCCCGAGCGTCACCTGCCCGGCGGCCACCTCGAACCCGACCGGCGTCTCGCGCTCGAACGGCAGACCGAGCGTCTCGACGTAGAACCGGCGCGACCGGTCGACGTCCTGGGTCGGGACGGAGATGAAGTCGATGCGCTCGACGGTGATCGGCATGTCAGCCTCCCTGGTGGACGCAGCCAGCGTAGCCAGGTCAGGCGAGGCCGGGGCGGTGCAGCGGCGCCTGCGAGAGACGAGGTGTTGCCGCCGGCGCGGACGCAGGGCCGTCGCCGATGCCCAGCGCGGCGCGCACGCCCGGCTCCGGCCGCGCGGCCGCGGCCGGGGCATCGAGCCGCGCGAGCAGTCGCGAGACGACGTCCTGCGCCTGCGGCGAGGGGTCGAGGAACGCGCAGCCGATCAGCATCGTGCCCGGCGTGTCGCCGGCGCGAGTCGACATCACACGTACCTCGGTGTCGATCGTCCCCTCGAACGCCCGCGCGCGAACCCGGAGCCGGTCGCCCGTCCGGGCGCGCATGTCTGCCACCGCAAGGGCCATCCCGCCCTGTGAGAGATCGTCCAGGACGGCGCTCAGCGTTTCGCCCGGGACGAGCCGGTCGCAGACAACCGCGGTGACGCTCGCCGACAGGGCTGCCTCCACCCGCTTGCTCCGCCGCTGCTCTCCGTCCGCAGCGACGGCCGTGACGCGGAGGATCAGCGCGGCCCGCGACTGGGACTGGAACTCAGCCTGCTCCACGACCGTGCGGATCTCGTGCGGTGTCCCATCGACCATCAGACGGCATCGCAGCTCCATGCCCGCCCGCACCGCCAGCCGTGGCGCGCTCCCGCGCACCGCGCGGCCGTCGTGGCTGATCGTCCAGACCTCGAGCAGGCCGCCGTCGTCGGTGGTCATCTCGACCGCCGACTCGTCCACGAGCGCACCTGCCGCCCGGCTGACCAGCTGATCGTCCGTCATCGCTATGTGCTCCCTCGAGGAGGCGGCGCGTCGGCTCGCGGCCCCGTCATCGTCCGCGGGCGGCCGAGGTTGAGCGGTCAGCGGCGCTCGGAGCCGACCAGCGCGGTCGCGACGCCGAGCCCGATGAACACGCACCCCGTCACCCAGCGCTGCACCCTGCGCACGGCGGAGCGCCCTCGCACCCACCCGGCCGCGGTTCCGGCCAGCAGCCCCCACGCGCTGTCGGTGACCAGGCCGAGCAGCGCGAAGGTCAGCCCGAGGACGATGATCTGCTCGGGCACCGCGGCCCCGTTCGGGTCGACGAACTGCGGCAGGAAGGCGAAGAAGAACAGCGCCGTCTTCGGGTTGGTCACGTTGACGAGGACGCCCTGCCGGAAGATCCGGCCGAGGCGGCGTTCGCGCGCGGCGGGTGCCGCGCCGCCCTCGTCGGTGCGTGCGAGGATCGTGCGCAGCCCGAGATAGAACAGATAGGCGGCGCCCACGATCCGCACCGCGCCGAACGCGAGGGACGACGAGACAAGGATGGCGGACAGGCCGGCGGCGGCCGCGGTGATGTGGACGAGCGTGCCCGCATGGACGCCGAGGGTCGCCGTGATGCCGGCGCGGCGCCCATGCTCGATGCTCTGGCTGACGATGTACAGCACCGCCGGGCCGGGGATCAGCAGCAGCACCAGGGCGGTGGCGGCGAAGGCGGCAAGCGTTGCGGCGTGCGGCACGTGCGGAATCTAGCGAAGGCCGGGGCTCGGCGTCCGGCGGCGTAGCTCGCCGGGCGGTGCACGATGATGTCCGCATGCACGGCGTTTCCGACCATACGACGGCGGCGCGGGGCGCGGAGAAGCCGACCGAGCGGGAGGCGTTCTGGTTCTGGCTGAAGCTCGGCTGCATCAGCTTCGGCGGGCCGGCCGGCCAGATCGCGATCATGCAAGACGAGCTCGTCGAGCGCCGCCGCTGGATCGGCGAGCGGCGCTTCCTCCATGCCCTCAACTTCTGCATGGCCCTGCCCGGCCCGGAGGCGCAGCAGCTCGCGTCGTACATCGGGTACTCGCTGTACGGCGTGCGGGGAGCCATCACATCCGGCGGCCTGTTCGTACTGCCGTCGTTCGTGGTGCTGTGCGCGATGAGCGGCGTCTATGTCGAGTACGGCGACGTCACGGTCGTGCAGGGCGCGGTCAACGGCCTCGGCGCCGCGGTGGTCGCCCTGGTTGCCGCGGCCGTTCTGCGCGTCGGCGGCCGGGTGATCCACAGCGTCGCCGGCGTGTCGCTCGCGGCTGCCGCGTTCGCAGCGATCCTGGTGGGCGTGCCGTTCCCGGTCGTGCTCGTCGTCGCCGCGGCGGCCGGGTACGCCGCCGGGCGGTACGACCCGCATCTGCTGGGCCGGCCGGCGGTGCACGGCGGGGAGGGCGACGACGAGCCCGACACCGGTGGCCCGGGCGTCTCGGTGCGGCGACGCGCCGTTCGCGCCCTCGCGATCTGGCTCGTCCCCGTGGCGGTGGTCGTCGCCGCCGGTGGTGTCACCGGTGAGCTGGCGGGCTTCTTCACGCTCGCGGCGCTGGTGACGTTCGGCGGCGCCTACGCGGTGCTGCCGTTCGTGGCCAGCGCCGCGGTGAACCACTACGGGTGGCTGTCGTCGAAGGACATGGTGGCGGGCCTCGCGCTCGGCGAGTCGACGCCGGGGCCGCTGATCATGGTGAACACGTTCGTCGGGTTCCTCGCGGGCTACCACGCCGAGGGCGGGCTCGCGTGGGGGGTGGCCGGGGCGGCGGTCGCGACGCTGGCGACGTTCGTGCCGAGCTTCGTGTTCATCATCGTCGGTGCGCCGGTGATCGACCGGATCCGGGCGACGGGGAGCTTCAGCGACGCGCTGAACGGCATCACGATCGCCGTCGTGGGGGTGATCGCCGGCCTCGCGGTGTTCGTGGCCCGGCATGCGCTGGTGGTGCACGGCGACGTGCGCTGGGTGCTCGCGGTTCTCGCCGCGGCCGCGTTCCTCGCGGTGTGGCGCCTGCGGGTCGGCGTAATCCCGGTGGTCGTTGTGTGCGCGGCCGTCGGCGTGGTGGAGCAGCTGGTCTTCTGAGACGCCGCTAGCTAGCCGAGGCCGCGTGCCAGATGGTGGTGTAGAGGGTGTGGGCCTCCATGAAGTCACGCAACTCGTCCAGATCCTGTCCGCCGTAGGCTCGGAGCACTCCCGCGACGTACTCCTCGCTTCGCCCGAGGGCGCGCGCTTCCACGACCAGCCCCGCGACGTCCCAGAGGACAGGTCCACGGCAGACGTCCTCGAGGTCGTTCCAGAGCAGCCGGCCGCCGGCGCGAAGCAGGTTGGATATCGACGCATCACCGTGGATCGCCTGCACGGGCAGCGTGCTCTCAAACACCATCGGTGTCAGCTCGTGGAGGCGGGAGCGCAGCCCATCCCTCTCTCGCTCTGAGAGGCTTGGAGATTCAGCGACGAGCATGTCCAGCCAGTCGCGCACGTCGCTGAGCCGGCCGAGCGTGCCGGGGTAACCGCCGGCGCAACGGCCAGCCCTCGTTCCGCCAGGAACGAGCCTACGGCCACCTCGCGAGCGAGCCACGTCTCGACGTCGTCGTGCAGGTGTGCCGTCCCCGACATCACCCGCGCGATCACCGGCGCCAGCTTCAGGTGCACGAGCACGTTGCTTCCGGCGGCCACGATCTCGGCGTGCTCGCAGGCAACGGCGTTGGCAAGCACGACCGCCTGTGCGGCGGCCAGGGCGCGCCGTGATGGCCGCCTACGGCATGCCGTGGACGATGTCATACCGCAGTGCGCTCCCCCGCTACGGGTCGGGAGCGCGCGGCCGCCGGTCGAGCCAGCGGCGCTGCGAGCGCCAGCGGCGGACGGTGCGGGTGCTCGGCGGCTGCGCGCAGCCGTAGTCGGCCGAGCGGATCGCCGCGTCCACGGGGGCGAGCGGCCGGCCGGCGGCGAAGAGCTGCTCGGCTCGGGCGCGGACACGGGGCCAGGCGTAGGAGCCTGGCAGGTCGCGGGTGCGGCGGCGGGACGTGAGCGCGTCGAGATGGGCCGTCATGGCCTTGTGGCGGGCCGCGGTCATGCCGCCGGCGGCATTCCAGAGGCCGGTCAGCGTGACGACCAGATCGCGGCCGCTGCGGCGGGTGAGAAACTCGATGGAGGCATGGTCGGCGCAGAGCCAGACAGAGACGCCGTAGCCAAAGTCGACGGGCTGGGTGCGGCCACGGGTGCGATCGAGGCAGATGGCGCAGCAGGGTGACTTGGTCGGCACATTGCGTGCCTTGTAGAGGGTGTAGAGGCCCACCGGACGAGTGTGACGGGCGAGAGGTCACAGGTGGGTGACGAGGTGTGGGGGAGGCGTCACAAGACCCAAGTGGCATTCACACGGCGGGACAAGTGGCCACGCCCGCGCGGGCTGGCGCACGAACCATCTCGGCCGGGGTGGGACTCCGAGTTCCCTCGGCCGGCCCTCAGGCTGATAACCGGCAACCAGGGAACCCGCATGCCACGGGGTGACGCGGTTCGCGCGGGACACCGTGACGGAACCGTCCTTCATCGCACCGTGGCACCCGTTCGCATGAATGTCCCAGACCACCGGGAACCGCACACCCGTGACGCCCTTCCTACCGGCACACCGCGAGAACCTTTCCGGTCGCGATGGCAGCCGGTTCGTACCGGGAAGTCCTCCAACCAGGATCGCTTACCGGACCGGTGATTCGGTTCGTCAACCCGGGGCAAGGCACACAGTGATCCATACGGCCAATGGACGCCCGCCGGCGGCCTCGAATCCCTTGCCGAGGGGTTCACGCGCCCGCACACCGCCCCGAGTCCGTCCGACCCCCTGCGTACGCTTGGTTCCATGGCATCGGAGCGCAAGGAATCCCTCGCAATGGCAATCGACCTGCGGCTGACCGACCTCTGGGCCGAGGTGTTCGAGCTCGAGCCGACCAAGATCGACCTCGAGCTGCTCGGCTGGTTTCTCCGCGCCGCCTACGGTCAGGGATACACCGACGCGCTCCGCGAGACGCAGCGCGGCCAGCTCTGCCTCGACCTCGGCTACGCCGTACCCGACGCCACCACGTGACGTGGCTGGCCCGGAGCGCGAAATCCGCTTGATACGCTGACGGCGTGACTGCAGCTCCGCGTCTCGTCATCGCCCTCGCGATCGCGTCGCTGCTGGCCGTCTTCCTGGTCTACCAGGTCGCCCGGGGCTCCGGCCAGCTGATCGTGACCGTGGGCCAGCTGCGGTCCGACAAGAACGGCGCGGCGTCGAAGACCGTGCAGCTCACCGGCACCGCCGTCAGCTGCGTGAAGACCGACTGCACCGGCGCACAGGCACCGTTCACGATGGTCGTCAAGGATGAGCGCACGGCGCAGACCGTGCCCGTCCGCTACACCGGAGGCTCCGTCCCGGACGCCTTCAAGGCCGGCCGGCGCATCATCGTGACCGGGCACATGGCGAACGGGCAGTTCCTGGCCAACGCGGACTCGCTGGTGACCAAGTGTCCGAGCAAGTACTCGGGCGGCTCAGGGGCCTGAGCTGGCCACCGTCGGCTCCGCCCTCCTGATCCTCGTCCTCGCGCTCGCCGTGTACACCACCGGCGCGGGCGCGCTCGCCGGCCACCGCCGCGACCGCCGGCTCGCCCGAAGCGCGGCGAACGCGGTACTCGTCGCCTTCGCCGCCACGGCGGCTGCCGCGGCGCTGCTGCTGGTCGCCCTCGTGCGGCACGACTTCTCGATCGCCGTCATCGAGGCGCACACCAATCGCTCGCTGCCGACGCCGTATCTGCTGACGGCGCTCTGGGCGAGCCAGCCGGGCTCGCTGCTCCTGTGGCTGTTCGTGCTCACCGGCGCGTCATCGCTCGTGATGCTCCAGAACCGGCGGCGAAACCGGGAGCTGATGCCGTGGGTGACCTCGATCCTCGGCGGCATCACGACCTTCTTCGCGATCATGGCGGCACTTGTGTCGTCGCCGTTCGAGCGCACAGCGGGGGCCGTGCCGCATGACGGGCTCGGGCTCGACCCGTCGCTGCAGAACCCCTACATGGTGGCCCACCCGCCCGCGCTCTATCTCGGCTACGTGTCGTTCGCGGTGCCGTTCGCCTTCGCCATGGCCGCGCTGATCACCCGCCGCACCGACGCGCGCTGGATGGCGTCCGTGCGCCGGTGGACGCTGTTTGCGTGGGGCTCGCTCGGCGTCGGCATGCTGCTCGGCGCCCACTGGGCCTACGTCGAGATCGGATGGGGCGGCTACTGGGGATGGGACCCCGTCGAGAACGCGGCGCTGATGCCATGGCTGGCGGGCACCGCGTACCTGCACTCGGTGATGGTGCAGGAGAAGAAGGGGATGCTGAAGGTCTGGAACGTCGTGCTGGTGAGCGGCACCTTCGCGCTCTCCATCCTCGGCACGTTCCTCACGCGCAGCGACGTCGTCCAGTCGATCCACAACTTCACCCAGTCGCCGGTGGGCCCGTCGCTGCTCGGGTTCCTGGCCGTCGTGCTTGCCTTCTCGACCGCCCTGCTGCTCTGGCGCCTGCCGCTGCTGCGAAGCGAGCACCGGCTCGAGTCGGTGGTGTCTCGGGAGGCGACGTTCCTGTTCAACAACCTGCTGCTGCTTGCGCTGGCGTTCGCCATCCTCTGGGGCGTCGTCTTCCCGGTGCTCTCGGAATCCGTGCGCGGTGTGCGCAGCACCGTCTCGGTCCCCTACTACAACTTCTTCCTGAAGGCGTTCGGGCTGCCGCTGCTCGCGCTCACCGGGATCGGTCCGCTGATCGCCTGGCGCCGCGCCACGCCCGGCAGCCTGTGGCGGACGTTCCGGTGGCCGGTCATCTCGGCGGTCGCGGGCGGTGGCGTGCTCGCCGTCTTCGGCCTGGGCTCGAGCTGGGCCGGCCTGACGGCGTTCTCGCTCTGCATCTTCGTGACCGTGACGATCGGCCTCGAGTTCGCGCGCGGCGCGTCGGCCCGCCGGGCGATCGCCGGCGGCTCCTGGCCGCGGGCGGTGGTCGACCTGATCGGGCGCAACCGCCGGCGCTACGGCGGCTACATCGTCCACCTCGCGGTGGTGCTCCTGGTGGTCGGTGTGGCTGCCTCGGGTGCGTACGGCACCGTCCGCGAGGCGACGCTGCGCCCCGGCCAGTCGATGCACATCGACGCATACACGCTGACCTACGCCGGCCCCACGCAGTCGGCACAGCAGAACTCGGTCGAGGAGGGTGCGCGGCTGCTGGTCAGCCGGAACGGCTCACGCGTCGGCGTGCTGGAGCCGGCGCGGCGCGTCTACAGACCGCAATCGCAGGTCACCAACGAGGTCGACATCCGCACGAACTATCTGCGCGGGGAGGATCTGTACACGATCCTCGAGGCGATCCGGGGCAACCAGGTCACGATCAAGGCGCTCGTCAACCCGATGGTCAGCCTGATCTGGCTGGCCGGGCTGGTGTTCCTGATCGGCGCGGCGGTCACGATCTGGCCCGACCCGCGCGAGGCGCGGCAGCTGGCGCGCCGCTACGAGACCGCGCTGGCCAAAGAGGCGTGAGCACCGCGCTCGAGGCGGCCGCCGTCGCGGTCGCCGTCACCTGCGCGGTGGTGGCGGTCGCATGGCCGTTCCTCTCGCCGCAGCGCGGCGCGCCCGAGCAGGCGATGTCCCCGGGGGACCGCGAGCGCCTGCAGCTGCTCGAGCAGCGCGACGCCGCCTATGCCGGGCTGCGCGACCTGGAGCAGGACCACCGCACCGGCAAGGTCGGAGACGAGGACTACGAGCGCGAGCGGCGAAGGCTTCGCGCCGAGGCCGCGCAGGCGCTGCGCGGGCTCGATCGGCTAGATTCCGAGCCGCAACGCGAGGAGGACTGACGTGGGGTTGTGGCAGCGGTTCACGATGCTCTTCAAGGCCAAGGCGAGCCGGGCGCTCGACCGTGCCGAGAACCCGGCCGAGACGCTGGATTACAGCTACCAGCGCCAGCTCGAGATGCTGCAGAAGGTGAAGCGCGGGCTGGCCGACGTCGTTACCGCGAAGAAGCGGCTCCAGCACCAGACCCAGACGCTCGAGCAGAGCGTCGTCAAGCTCGACAGCCAGGCACGGCAGGCGCTTGCCGGCGGCCGCGAGGACCTCGCCCGCACGGCGCTCGAGCGCAAGGTGCTCGTGCAGGAGCAGCTGCAGGGCCTCGACCAGCAGATCTCGGGGCTCGAGACCCAGCAGCAGCAGCTGGTCGAGCAGCAGCAGCAGCTGTCGCAGAAGGTGGAGTCGTTCCGGACCCAGAAGGAAGTGATCAAGGCGCAGTACTCGGCGGCCGAGGCGCAGGTGCGCATCGGCGAGGCGACGTCCGGGCTGACATCCGAGCTGTCCGACGTGGGCGCCGCGACCTCGCGCGCCCAGGATCAGGTCGAGCAGATGCGCGCGCGCGCGGCCGCCGTCGAGGAGCTGGTGTCGACCGGCGCGCTGGACGACCTCTCGGCACCGGGCACGTCCTCGCTCGACCGGCAGATCGCGGCGCTGTCCGCGGACGCCCAGGTCGACTCCGAGCTTGCGAAGATGCGGGCCGAGCTGGCGCCCGCCCCGGCCGCGCCCGAGCTGGGCGAGGGGCAGCCCGCGGAGCAGCCGGCCGCACAGCCGGCGCCGCAGCCGGAAGCTGAGCAGTGACGGGTCGCACGGGGTGGGTCGTGGCGCTCGCCGGGGCGGTCGCCTTCGGCGCGGTCGATCAGTATTTCGGCAGCCTGCGGTTCCTCGTGGAGTTCGGCCGGTGGCCGTCGACTGCGGCCCAGGTGTCTGCGACCTGGCTGATCGTCCCGTTCCTGGCCGGCTGGACACAGCGAAGCGCTCGGTCGGCGCTCGCGATCGGGCTCGTCTCGACGCAGGCGGCGCTGGTCGCCTACTGCCTGATGACGGTCAGCCCGTTCGAGGGCGTCGCGATCGCCTCGGCGCCCACGGCGGCCGCGGCGATGGCACAGTCGAACCTCGTCTACGTCGTCGCCGGCCTGGTCACCGGCCCGGTCTATGGTTGGCTCGGCCTCCGGTGGCGCGAGACCCGCTGGGTGGTCAGCGCGGCGCTCGTGATCGGCGCTCTCTGCTTCGAGCCGCTTGCGCGGGCATCGGTCGGACGGACGTACGACCCGGTGACCGTCTGGCAGATCGAGGTGCTTGTCGGGCTGGCGGTCGCAGTCGCCTTCGGCGGGATGGTGCTCGCCCGCCGGCGCCAGCCGGCCTGAAGCGATGCGAACATATGTTCGCTATACTGCCGCGATGCGCTGGCAGCGCGACGACCCACAGCTGGAGTTGTTCGGCCCCGAGCAGCGTGACCTGCCGACGGTGGAGTACATGGCGGTCAACGCGCGGCGGATCATCAACACGCTCCCGCCCGCGTCGCGGATGCCGTTTCGCCACACCATCAACGCGTATCGCGGCTGCCGCCACGCGTGCACGTACTGCTTCGCGCGTCCGACGCACGAGTACCTGGGGCTGAACACCGGCGAGGACTTCGAGCGGCGCATCGTCGTCAAGGTCAACGCGGTGGAGCGGCTCGAGCGGGAGTTGGAGGATCCCGCATGGGCCGGCGAGTCGATCGCCATGGGGACGAACACGGATCCCTACCAGCCGGCCGAGGGCCACTACCGCCTCACGCTCGGCCTGATCCAGGTGCTCGCCCGGCATGCCAATCCGTTCTCGATCCTGACCAAGTCCTCGATGATCCTGCGCGACATCGACGTGCTGTCCGAGGCGGCGCGCCGCACGGCGGTCGGCGTCGCCATGTCGATCGGCACGGACGACGACGCGATCGCCCGCGTGACCGAGCCCGGCGCCGCGCCGCCGACCCGGAGGCTGCAGGCGATCGCGCGGCTCGCCGAGGCGGGGCTGCGTCCAACGGTGCTGATGGCGCCGATCCTGCCTGGCATCAGCGATGCCGAGCCGCAGGTGCGCCGCCTGGTCGACGCCTGCCTCGACGCCGGTGCCGAGCGGGTGACCCCGCTCCTGCTCCACCTGCGGCCGGGCGTCCGCGAGCACTACATGAGCTGGCTCGAGCGGGCGCGGCCGGAGCTGGTCGGGCTGCACGAGGACGCCTACCGGGCCGGCGCGTACGGTGCCCGGGATGACCGCGACCGGCTGGCGGGGATCGTGCGCGACCAGATCAGCGCGCGAGCAGGTGGATGTCCGGGAGGTGCCGGAACCGCTGGCGGTGGTCGAACCCGTAGCCGACGACGAACGCATCGGGCGCCGTGAAGCCGATGTACCGCGGCTCGACGTCGATCAGCCGCCGGTAGGGCCGGTCGAGCAGGGTGCACACCTCGACCGAGGCGGCACCGCGGAACCGCAGCGTCTTGAACAGGTAGTTGAGCGTGAGCCCGGTGTCCACGATGTCCTCGAGGATCAGCACGTCCTCTCCGCGAACGGGCCGGTCGATGTCCTTCAGCAGCCGGATCCGGCCGCTGGAGGAGGTGTCCGATCCCCTGTAGGCGGATATCGCGAGGAACTCGTGGCGGTGCGGAATCGTCAGCCTCCGGGACAGGTCGGCCAGGAACATGAACGATCCCTTGAGCACCGTCAGCAGGACGAGGTCGCGGTTGCGGTAGTCGCCGCTGATCTGCCGTGCCAGCTCGTCCACGCGCGAGGCGATCAGGTCGCTGCGGAAGGCGACCTCGCCCGGCTCGGGGAGGGTCAGGCGCTCCGCCGCGACGCTCACGACGCGTCGCGAAGCTCGTACTTCTCGGCCAGCGCCTCGACGTCGCGCTTGTAGAACAGCTTGATGCGGATGTCCGGGTGGAGCTCGCGCAGCCGCCGCATCTTGCGGTTCTTCTTCGTCACGAGCGACTGCTTCATCGTCGTGATCTCGAGATACAGCTCCTGCTCGGGCAGGTAGAAGTCCGGCGTGAACGCCTCGACCGTGGTGCCGTTCTCGTCGACTTCGAGCGTGAACGTGTGCGGCTCGTACTGCCACGGGATGCCGTGGAAGTCGAGGATCTGCGCGCACTCCAGTTCGGCCTCGTTCGCGAAGACCGGCGGCTTGTCGCCCGCGAAGGCGTGGAACCGAGGCTGTTGCTGCATTCCGCTTGAAAAGTGTACTTCGCCTCGCGGACGGCGCCGTCTATGATCGCCCTCCGCATGGCCGACGACCGTCCGTTCACCATCGCGCATCTCTCAGACCTCCACTGTGGCTCGCCCTATTTCGTGGCCAACCTGTTGGAGCGCGCGATCGGCGAGATCAACGACATGCAGCCCGACGTCGTTGTCTGTTCCGGCGACCTGACCACCTTCGGATACAAGCAGGAGTACGCACAGGCCCGGACCTACCTCGACCGACTGGACTGCCCCGACGTCATCACGATTCCCGGGAACCACGACTCGAGAAACGTGGGATACGTCCACTTCGAGGAGATGATCGGCCCCCGCTCGACGGTGCTGCGCAAGGGCGGGATCACGTTCGTGGCGATCGACTCGTCGGAGCCGGATCTCGACCACGGCGTGATCGGCCGCAGCCGCTACGACTGGATCGAGGAGCAGTTCCGGCCCGAGGCGGAGTTCCGCGTGTTCGTCCTGCACCACCACCTGCTCCCGATCCCGGGCACCGGCCGCGAGCGCAACGTGGTGCACGACGCCGGCGACACGCTCGAGGTGCTGCAGCGCTCCCGCGTGAACCTCGTCCTCTCCGGACACAAGCACGTCCCCTACGCCTGGCGCCTGGAGGACCTGTTCGTGGTCAACGCCGGGACGGTCTCCTCGATGCGCGTTCGCGGGCACACCCGGCCGTGCTACAACGTCGTCGAGATCGGCGCCGATGCGGTCGACATCTACCGGCGCTACCCCTACCACGGCCGCGAGACCATCATCCGCTTCTCGACCTCGACGCTCGCCTACGAGAAGCACCTGCCGCTGAGGGGCAGCGGGTAGTGGCGGATCGCGTGCTTGCGCTGGTGGACGGCGAGCACTATCCGCCGGTCGTGCGGGCGGCGATCGATCAGGCGCAGGAGAGCTACGACGTCGTGGCGGCGCTGCTGCTGGGCGGAACCGAGAAGCTGGCCGGCGAGCCCGACTACGGCGTGCCGCTGGAGCGGGTGCGCGGCGATGCGGCCGGCTCGATGCTCGAGGCCGCCGGGCGCCACGCCGTCGAGCGGGTGCTCGACCTTTCCGACGAGCCGGTGCTGAGCGAGGAGCGGCGGATGTGGCTGGCGGCGAACGCGCTCGCCGCTGGGCTCGCGTACGAGGGTTCCGACTTCGAGCTTCGCCCACCCGCCGCCGAGCCGCTCTCAGTGCCGGCGGTTGCGATCACCGGAACGGGCAAGCGCGTCGGGAAGACCGCGGTCTCGGTGCACACGGCGCGCGTCCTGCGCGACTCCGGACGGCACGTCGCCGTCGTCGCGATGGGCCGCGGCGGGCCGCCGGTGCCGGAACTGGTGGCCGCCCGCGAGCGTCCGATTGGCGTGGCCGACCTGCTCGAACGGTCGCGCGCCGGCATGCACGCCGCTTCCGACTTCCTCGAGGACGCGGTCCTGACCGGCGTGCCGACCGTCGGCGCGCGGCGCTGCGGCGGCGGGCTCGCAGGAGGCACGTATCTCTCGAATGCCGTGGATGCGGCACGCGTCGCGGAGCAGCTCGCACCCGACCTGCTGCTGCTCGAAGGATCCGGTGCGGCGGTGCCACCGCTGCGTGCCGACCGCACGGTGCTGGTCACGTCGGCCAGGCGCCCGGCCGCCTCCCTGACGGCAGGCCTCGGGCCGGTGCGCGTGCTGCGCGCGCACCTTGTGGTGATCACCATGGCGGAGGATGGCGCCGGCGACGCGCGCGAGGCGATCGAGGCGGTTGCGCCCAACATCCCGACCGTCGCCGTCACGCTGCGGCCGCACCCGCTTGAGCCGCTCGGCGACGCGCCGGTCGCCTTCTTCACGACGACCCCCGCGCCACGCGCCGAGACCCTCGCCGCGCGCCTTCCCGGCCAGGTCGAGGCGGTGGTCGCGTCGCTGTCCGATCGCACCGCACTGGCGGCCGCACTCGACCGTGCCGACGTGCGCCGCGCGGAGACGTTCCTCGTCGAGATCAAGGGTGCCGCGGTCGACGTCGTCTGCGAGGCGGCGGCGGCGCGGGGCGTCCGGGTCGTGTTCTGCGACAACGTGCCCGAGCCCGCGCCGGGCGAGCCCGATCTCGACGCGGTGCTGATCGAGCTGGCCGCGGAGGCGATGGCCGTCCATGCCTGACGCCCGCGAGCCGCGCATCCGGGGACGCGGCCACGCGCTGCCGTTCTCGAAGGGGCGCATGGCCACGACGCTGTTCCTCTCGGGCGTCGAGGCGGAGCACGCGTACGCGCTCGCGCTCGAGGTCGAGCGTTCGGTGCTCGACACCGGCGTGGAGGAGATCGCCCTCGACGACCTGCACCCGATCGTCGAAGCCGTGCTGGCCCGGCGCGACGGCACGGCCGGCGTCGAGCGCTACCGCGCCTGGCAGAAGGTGCTGCGGCGCGAGCGGCCGCTCGTCCTGCTGATGGGCGGCGCGACCGGCACGGGGAAGAGCTCCCTCGCCACCGAGCTTGCCTACCGGCTGGGGATCAGCCGGATCACGTCCACCGACGTGGTGCGCCAGGTGATGCGCGCCTTCTTTGCCCCGGCGCTGATGCCGGCGCTGCACTACAGCTCCTTCGAAGCGGGCGAGGCGATGCGCATGCCGATGCCGGATCCCGACCAGGCCGACCGGGCGCTGTACGGGTTCATGCAGCAGGCCGAGCAGGTCGCCGTCGGCGCGGCGGCGGTGGTCGACCGCGCGGTGCAGGAGGGCCTGTCCACGGTGCTCGAGGGAGTGCACATGGTGCCGGGGTTGGTCGACGTGCCGGAGCACACGTCTGCGACCGTCGTGCAGGTGCTGCTCGCGATCGAGGACGAGGAGTCGCATCAGTCGCATTTCGTGTCCCGCGGCTCGGCCCCGGGAGCCGGCCGTGGGCTCGAGCGGTACCTCAGGCACTTCGGGGAAATCCGGCGGATCCAGGACTATCTCGTGGCGCGGGCGGAGCGGGTCGGCGTGCCGGTGATCGACGGGACCGACGGCGACCAGGCGCTGCGCGCGGTGCTGGATCTGATCCTCGAACGCGCCACCGCCGCCCCCGGCGGGGTACGCTGACCCCATGAGCGGAGGTGAATCACCCGGTGGCGACTGAGGCGAGCGCCACGGACGAGACCAGGCTCGCTGAACGGCCGGAGGAGCGGTGCCCCTGCACCGACCTCGTGCTGGTCAGCGAACGCTCGGCGCTCGCGGCCGGCCGGTACCTGGGGCGGGGCGATCCGCGCGGCGCCGACGAGGCCGCTAGCGAGGCGATGGTGCAGGCGCTCGCGGCGCTGCCGGTCAGCGGCACGGTCGTGATCGGTCGCAGCGAGGACGGTCACATGCTGTCCCCCGGATCGGCGCTCGGCGGCGGCGGCCTGGAGCTCGAGCTCGCCTGCGACCCCGTGGAGGGCGCCGGGGTGGTCGCGCGCGGCGGCGTCGGCGCGCTCTCGATCCTCGCCGCCTGCGAGCCCGGCGGCATCACGCGGGTGCCGCGCATGTACATGAAGAAGATGGCGGTCGGCCCCGTGGCCAAGGGGCACGTCGACCTCCACAGAAGCGTGACCGAGAACCTGCACGCGATCGCAGAGGCGTTCGGCCGCCGCATCGGCGACATCACCGCTGTGGTGCTGGACCGGCCGCGCCACGAGGATCTGATCGCCGAGATCCGGGAGGCCGGCGCGCGCATCAAGGTGATCGCCGACGGCGACATCACGGCCACCATCGACGCGGCCATCCGCGGCACGAACGACCACCTGGCGGTGGGAATCGGCGGCGCGTTCGAGGGCATCATCTCGGCCGCCGCGCTGCACTGCCTGGGCGGAGAGATCCAGGGGCAGCTGTGGCCGATGAGCCGCACCGAGATCCGCCAGGCCGCGGAGCACGGCATCGACGACATCAACCAGATCTTCGGCATCGACGACCTCGTTCGCGGCCATCAGATGGTCGTCGGCACGGGGATCTCCAACGGCGACCTGCTCCGCGGCGTCAGGTACTTCGCCGAGGGCGCGCGCACGCAGTCGATCGTCCTGTGCTCGCGGTGCAACCGCGTGCGGTTCATCGACTCGATCCACCTGTTTTCGCGTGACCGCCACGAGGAGATCCGCCTGTGACGGCGGAGCCGCAGCTCTTCGAGCTGCACGACCTGGCTCGGGAGCGCGGCATCGAGGGATACCGGCGGCTGTCGAAGGCCGAGCTGCTGGGGGCGATCGGCGAGCTGCCGCCGCCGGCGCCGACGACCGTCGAGACGTCGGTGAAGGACGGCCTCGCCGTGCTCACGCTCCGTGGGCCGGGCGGCGACAACGCGCTCGCGCTGGAGACGATCGAGCAGCTGGCCGACGAGGCCGAGCGGCTGTCGGGGGATCAGGCCGTCCGGGTGATCGCGATCACGGGGGCCGGCAATCGGGTGTTCTGCGCGGGGGCCGATCTGCCCCGCGTACGCGGGCTGCCGGGCACCGAGGTCACGGAGCGGGGAAGCAGGGCGTGCGACCGGATCGCCGCCGTGCCCGTGCCGACGCTCGCGGTGCTGAACGGTCACGCGGTCGGCGGTGGCATCGACTTGGCGCTCGCGTGCGACTGGCGGATCGCCGCCCAGGGGGCGAAGCTGCGGTTCATCCACAACGAGCTCGGCTACTGCCCGCCATGGGGCGGCGCGCAGCGGCTGGCACGGCTGCTGGGACCGGGGGCCGCGCTGCGGCTGTTCGCGACGTGCGAGCTGTTGTCGGCGGATGAGGCGCGGACGCTCGGCCTCGTCGACGCGGTGGTGCCGCACGAGAAGCTGCACGGACGGGCGGAGGCGCTCGCCGGGCGGGTGGCACGTGCCGGCCGGGCGGCGGTCGCGGCCACCAAGCCGCTGCTCGGAGCGGCAGAGGCGACGGGGCACGAGCAGGCGTTCGCAGCGCTGTGGGATGCGACCGCCTCCGACGACGGGGCTACGATGCAGGCATGAGCGTTACCGAAGAGCAGGTGTTCGACGCGCTGCGCGTGGTCGAGGATCCGGAGTTGGGCATGGACGTCGTCGACCTCGGGCTCGTCTACGACGTGCGCGTCGAGGAGGGCAGCAAGGTCACGGTCACGTACTCGCTGACGTCGATGGGCTGCCCGGCGGGGGCGATGATCCAGGAGCAGATGCGCGACGTCGTCGCGTCGCTCGAGGGCGTGGGAGAGGTCGTCACCGACCTCACGTGGACGCCACCGTGGTCGCCCGAGATGATGTCGGACGACGCGAAGTTCGTGCTCGGCTTCTAGCGAGGCCCCAGCGCCAGCGGCGCCTCACCGCCGATACCGGCGAGCCGCGCACGGAGCGCGTCGAGGTATCCCGAGCGTGCCTCGCCGTCGACGCTGTCCGCCGCGTAGGCGATGAAGGGGTCGAGCACCTGCATGCCGCAGTACGCGAACGTGCCCCAGAGCAGCGGGTGGAGCACCGCCTCGACCGAACCGGCCCGTCCGCCGGGCTCGAACTCCGCCTGGTCGTAGGACGAGGTGAACACCGCCAGCGCACGCAGATGCGTCAGCGGCCCCGTCCACGGCTCGTACCCGGGGTACTCGTAGGCGAGCCCGTTCACCAGCACGCGGTCGATCCATCCCTTCGCCATGGCGGGCAGCGAGAACCACCAGAGCGGCTGCACCATCACGAGCAGATCGGCTTCTCGCAGCAGCCGGACGTGCCGTGCCACGTCCGGCGCGAAGCTGTCGGTGCGAACGGCATGCAGCTGCTCCTCCATGGGGCGCAGGCGCGAGGCATCCTCCCGGTCCGTGAAGTCGCCGGCGGCCAGCCGGGGGTCGAACCCCTCCGCGTAGAGATCGAGCAGGGTCGCCCCGAGCGTCTCGGCCGCCGTGCGCCCGAGCGCTGCGGCGAACGAGCTGGGCTCCGGGTGCGAGAGGACGACGAGTGCGGGCACCGCGGGAGCATAGGAACTTCGCCGCTCGCCTCGTCGTCCTATCCACTGCCATCGGGAACCGATATCCCCGACGCCCCGTCGAATACCATGATGAACCGCCTTGCCACCACCGCACTTACCGCACTCCTGCTTGGGGCGAGCGCGTGCGGCAACGGGGCGGGTGCCACGGGCAGCACGCCGGTGCCCGTGCCGGCACCCGGCACGGTGACGGGCACGGTCGTCGGCTTCATGTCGGGCCACCGGCACGAGACGAAGCCGCAGAGCCGCGTGGCGGTCGAGGCCTATACGAGGGCCTTCCCGTTCATCGGCCCCGTCGTGGCCGACCAGCCGCCCGTGGTCGCCCGGGCGGTCACCGACGTCCGCGGTCGCTTCGTGCTGCGCGGCCTGAACCCCGGCCGCTACTTCCTGCTGTTCGGCCGCGCCACGGCGAAGTGGGTCCGCATCGGGCCGGGGCGGGGCGCGACGGTGACCGTGGCCGTCTGCCGCAACTGTCCGCTGCCGATGTGACCTAGTGCCCGCCGAACCGGCCGACCAGCTGGTTCTGGGCGCTGTTCGCGTTCGTCAGCAGCAGGTCGCCGTAGGCGTCGACGGCCTCGGGTGAGGTCTCGAGGAACCGCATGTTGTAGTTCGCGATGCCGTCGTCGATCACCTCGCGCATCTTCGCGGCGGTGTTGACGATGCCGTTCCCTGCCGTCTGGAAGCCGACGATGCCGCCGTTCTGGAGGGCGATCTGGATCGTCTGCGCCGCCGGCGGGCTCCACTGGCTCCACGGACCAAGGGTGCCGTCACCGTTCACGCTGGGCTGCAGGTTCGTCGTCATCGACCACAGCCGGTCGCCCCGCTGGGGCACCTCGCTGGCGGCGATCCGCTGGGCCGCGGCGTAGCCGTCTGCGAACAGGCCGCCGTAGGCGATCGCCGAGGGCACGGCGGTGAGGTTCGCGAGCTGCACCCGGATGGCCGTGTGCCAGGCGGCCTCCAGATCGTCGCGGTTCGACTGCTGCTGCGCTGCAGCCGTCGACCCCGAGGTGGCGTGTGAGCTCCATTCCGCCTGGTTCACCGCGGCGCGGCTGTAAGTGCCCTGCACGCCGCCGTAGGTGCCGGTGTATGAGCCGGTGCCATAGCCGATCTGCATCTCGCTCCCGAGCACCGTCGGCATCGCGATCGGAACGAACTCCACGTGGTCGGCCCAGCTGCCGCCCTGTCCGTCGGACTGGACGAGGTGGTCGTTCAGCGCGGACATCAGATTGCCGTAGTGCCACGCCAGGTCGGCGTCCCAGGGCACCGGCGCGAACAGCTCGCCTGGCCAGCGATCGTTGCCGGCGTCGGTCGAAAGCAGGTCGAGGAACTGAACCGGGTGACCGGGGTCGGCTGCCAGCCACGACGGCGCGTCCGCACCGCACATGATTCGCACGATCAGCCGGTAGCCGTGGTCACGCGCGTTCGCGAGCGACCGGTCGAGGCCACTCCAGTCATAGGTCGTCGCGTCGGGCTGGATCTGGAACCAGCGCAGGAGCACGGAGATCGCGCCGAGCTGCGGGTGCGCGGCGTACTCCGCCGTGCTGTCGTCAGTGACTTGCCGTGAGGCCACGCCCGCAGGGAACGGCGCGCCGGCCGCCACAGTCAGCGACCACGGCGAAGCATTGCCGGCCGCATCGACCGCTCGCACGGCGTACGCGGAGCCGGCGGGAGCCTGCTCGGTGAACACGGTTCCCGTCACCGTGCCCGCCGTCGCGCCCGTGCTGCGCACCTCGTATGCGGCGACGCCCGTACCGGTGTCGCTCGACTGCGCCCACGAGACCGTGTTCGTGCCGCCCGACGCATACGCGAACACGCCGAGCGGGGTGGCCGGCGGGCCGGCGTCCACCACGACGGTCACCGGCGAGGACTCCGCCGAGCGCCGGCCGAAGCGGTCGACGGCTGCCACCGTGTAGGTGTGCCTGCCGTCCGAGGCCGACGGGTCGGAGTAGCTGGTGTCCGGGACGGTGTCGAGTGCCTGCCCGTCGCGGCTGACGCGGTAGCTGATCGCGCCGGGCGCGTCATCCGCGACGGCATCCCAGCTCAGCCCGGGCGGTGCACCGGTCGGCGTTCGTGCCGCTGCCAGACCGGTGGGTACCGGTGGCGGCGTGGCGTCGTACACCACGGTTGCCGCCGCCGATGCCGATGAGGTGTTGCCCAGGCCGTCGAACGCGACGACGGTGTACGAGTACGACCCCGACGCCGACACGCCGGTGTCGGTGAACGATGTCGTCGCGGCGGTCCCCGCCTGGATGCTGTTCCGCAGGATCCGGTAGCCGGCGACCCCGGTTCCCGCATCCGTCGAGGCGGCCCATGTCAGTGCGGGCGGCGATCCGGTGTCCGCCTGGGCGGCCTGCGGAGTGCCGGGGACGGACGGTGCGGTCGAGTCGACGACGACCGTCGTCGTGGCGGACGGAGCCGAGCGGTTGCCGGCACCGTCCTCGGTCACGACGGTGTACCCACGGCTCCCGTCCGGTGCGCCGGTATCGACGAAGCGCGTGGTCGTGACGAAACCGCGGGAGCCGCCGTCTCGGAACACCTCGTACCGTCGGACCCCCGACCCGCCGGCGTCCGTGGCGGCCGCCCACGACAACGAGGGGGCGGCCGCGGTAGGCGATGTCGCCGAGATCGAGGTGACGGCGGCCGGGGCGACGACGTCGTAGATCACGGTCGCCGGGGACGACGGGCTGGAGAGCTTGTTGGCGTTCGCGGCCGAGCGCACGGTGTATGCGTACGAGCCGCTCGTCTTCAGGGTCGTGTCGGTGAACGTGAGCGCCGTGGTGCTGCCGACCTGCGTGCCGCCCCGGTAGATGCGATAGCCGCTCGTCGCGCCGGCCGCGGGATTCCACCGGAGCACCGGCGCGGTGCGCGTCGGAGACACCGCCGTCAGCCCGGTCGGCGTGGCCGGCCCGGTGGCGGCGATCGCCGTCGCCGCCAGCAGCGGAGTGCAGACCAGCACCGCTGCGATGCCTCTCGCGTGCAGTCGTCCCCAGACGAACAGATGCTGCCCTTCGTTGCCCTCGGAGCAGGGCATGACCGTGCCCCCGGCGACCGTACAGCATGGCGCCGATCGTTACAAGGCGGACGCCGAGGCGCTCAGATGCGAAGCCGGTCGACCAGGCGCCCCCACGGCGCGTTCGGGTCGACGATGGCCGCGGCTGCCAGGATCTTCGCCAGGTCGCCGAGCGCGAACGGCCAGAGCCCGTAGTTCAGCACGGTGCCGCCGGTGCCCGTCCACGGCACCGGGATCGCCTGGTGGAGCCACACGAGGCCGGGAGCGTAGAGCGCGACGCTTCCCAGCAGCATCGCCGGCACGGTCGTCCAGAACGCGTGGCCGAAACGGTCGGCCGTGAGCCCGACGACGAAGGCGGCCAGCACGAATCCCCAGAGAAAGCCGCCGCTGGCATGCAGCGGATTGGCCTGCGTGACGATGTCCGCACCTCCGCGGCCGTCCGCGAAGACGGGCGCGCCAGCGGCGCCGACCCCCAGGTAGAGCAGCTGAGCGGCGACGGCCCGCCGGGCGCCCAGCACCGCGGATGTGGCGAAGACGGCCAGCGTCTGGAGCGTCGTGGGCACGGGTGTGCCGAACGAGACCTGTGCTGCCACCGCCGTGACGGCGGCGGCGCCGACCACGAGTCCGGCATGTGCGGCTGCGCTCTCGCGCGTGACGGCCCATGGCTGCTGCTGCATCGACGTCCTCCTGAGTGGTGTGCGGCGGTTCGACGGCTCGGGTGCGGCGCCGGTTGCGGGCTACCCTGAACGCATGAACGGCAGCGAGCTTACCGAAGCGCTCGTCCAACGGGCGCTGGCATCCGGACTTGCGGCATGCGGCGTCTGCCGCGCGGAGCCGTATGCCGCGGCCGAGCGCGCCATCGCCGACCGCGCCGCCCTCGGCTACTTCGCCGACATGCGGTTCACCATGCGGCGCCCGGACATCTCGTGCCACCCGGAGCGCGCGCTTCGACACGCGCGCTCGGTGGTCGTCGCGGCACACAGCTACGCCCGGCCTGAGCCGGATCGGCCCGCCGACGAGCCGCGCGGCCGGCTCCCACGCTACGCGCGACGCGACGAGTACGCGGTGCTGCGCGACCGGCTCCGCGCCCTCGGGGGGTGGCTGCAGGAGCAGGTGCCGGGGAGCAGGTTCGTCGTCCACGTCGACAGCAACGGGCACGTCGACCGTGAGGCGGCCGTGCGGGCGGGCATCGCCGTCTACGGCAAGAACACGCTTGCGATCACGCGGCGCCACGGGTCCTGGGTGGTGCTGGGCGTGCTCGTCTCGGACGTTGACCTGGCGGTCACCCATCCGCATCCCGAGCAGCCGGCGTGGGATGCCTGCGGCGAGTGCCGCGCCTGCATCGACGCCTGCCCCACCGACGCGATCGTTGGCGCCGGTGTGCTCGACGCGCGCTCGTGCCTCTCCTACCTGACGCAGTCGCGGCTGGAGGACCTGCCCCATGCGGAGGCGTTCGAAGACCGGGTCTACGGCTGTGACATCTGCCAGGACGTCTGCCCATGGAACCGGGGAGCCGAGCGCCGCGCCGCGGACGCGGCGCCGGACGACGTCGATGCCGCGTTCCCGCGGCTGGCCGACTGGCTGGACGCCGAGCCGCAGGAGCTGGCGGAGCGCTACCGCCGGTTGTACGTCCCCGACAACGACGGGCGGTATCTGCAGCGCAATGCGCGCGTCGCGTGGGGGAACGTCAGCGGCGCGCCGGCGCGGCGGTGACCGAGCGCAGCATGCGATCGGCCGCCTCGCGGACGCTCTCGCGCACGTGCGGCGGGTCGAGCACCTCGGCCTCACCGCGGTTCTTCAGGATTTCGGGGACGAGCCAGCTCAGCGAGCCGTAGCTGACCGCGGCCAGCGCGGAGCCGTCGCGCAGCATGGTGACGTCGCGCCGGCCCTCGCGCTCGTACCGCGCACGCGCCGGGGAGAACAGCACGCGGGCCGTGCCGACCTCGCCCCCGAGATGCTGCTCCAAATCGCGCATGTCCTCACGCGGCTCGTATTCCTGGTCGAGGAGCTCCGCATCGCGGACGAACGAGACCTTGAATGTCCGGCGCCCGCCCTTCGTCCGGTCGTACGCCTCCACATACCAGCCGCGCTGGTCCCGGCGCAGCAGATATGGCTCGATCTCCCGCTGCGAGAAGTCGTTGCTCGACCGCGAGTGGTATCCGATCCGCACGAGCAGGCGCTGCCGCACGCCCTCGTTCAGCGTGGTCACCGTCGACTCCTCGTCACCGCCGTCGTGCGGCTCGGGCGTGTCGGCCAGCGTGTACTCCCCGAACGCCGCGGAGATCTTGTCGCGCACGGCCTGCAGGCTGCTGTGGCCCTCGGCGGCGATCACGGGTGCGACGACGTCGAGCGCGCGGAGCAGCGCCTTCGCCTCGAGCGGGGAGAGGCGTGCGGGGCGGCGGAACGTGTCGCCGTACAGCTCCTTGTCGACGAGCACCGACCCATTCTCGGTCGAGCAGTAGACCGCATAGCAGCCGCCCCCGAAGTTGACGAGGTTGAGCAGGTCGAGGTGCTCCTGCAGCTCCTGCTGCGTGAGGTGGAACCGGTCGCGGATGTCGTCCGACGACACCTTCGCCGACGCATCGTCCCCGCAGCGCTCGAGCAGGAAGGCGAGCAACGCCTGGAGCAGGGCGAACCGCTCGGGGGCGACGGGCCCCTGCGACCGGGAGGGTGCGCCGGTCGGCTCGTCACCGGTCGACTGGTCGCGCGCCGCTGCCGCGGGATCGCTCGCCTCGTCCTCGTGGAGGTGCATGACCCGCTCGAGGTCGTCGCGCACCATGGCCACGAGGTCGTCCGGCTCGATCGGACGTATCCGTCCGTTCATCAGCAGGATCGCCTGTGACAGGCCCTCGAGGTTGGAATACTCGGTGGTCAGGGTCGCCGAGCCGTCCTCATGCTCCTCGAACTCGCCGTTCCCGCCGTAGAGCCGGTCGACCAGCCACGTGTCATCGGCGGAGACCGCGAGCTTGGCCACGCCGGCCGGCTCCGGGTCGAGCTGCCAGGGCATGCGGTCGCGGTAGACGGTGACGTTGAAGTCGGCCGGTATCCGGAAGTCGCGCTCGCGGCGGGTCGCGAACTTGATCTCGCCTCGCATGCGCGAGATGCGGAACGTCTTGCGTGCCTGTGCGGGATCCTCGATCGTGCAGTCGTCGCCGACCACGTACCAGACGCCGTTCAGCTCGAACAGCCCGTACGGGTTGACGGTCCGCTCGGCGGTCGTGTCGCTGCGGGCCGTCCAGTAGGTGAACCTGATGGTGCGCTGCTTGCTGATCGCCTGCTCGAGCTTCGCCAGCCGCTGCGAGATCTCGGGCGTGTAGACGCTGCCGAGCAGTTCCACGCGTGCGGTCTTGGGCCCCGGGTCGATCTGATGCTGCGCGCGACCCAGCGCGAGGTTCTGGAGCGCGAGGCGCAGCGGCTCGGCGTACGCGAACTGGCCCTCCAGCAGGTAGAAGCTCGTCTGCAGGGCGGCCAGCTCGGCGTCGGTCAGGTCGATCGGCGGCAGGAAATAGTTCTCCTGGCGCAGGTTGTAGAGCTCCTCGCCGGTGAACTCATCGCGGCCCGAGGTGATCGGCACGCCCAGGCCCTGCAGCTCCGAGCGGTCGGCGTAGTACCGGCGCGCGAACGCCTCGTCGCCCATGTTGGCGTAGCCCTCGACGTTGTTCTTCACGTCACGGGCTGTGACCGGTCGCTGTTCCGCCATCAGATAGGCGACGAGCGACAGCTGGCGGATGAGCTTGTCGGAGTCGTGAGTCAAGGAGGAAGGCAGTGTACCGGCCGCCCGTGCGCAGAGCCGCACGGGTCGTCACGATTTCGCCGCATTGTCGGCACGACGCGCGGTCTCCGGGGCGCGGGTGACGGCATCGGCCGTCGGTATGCTCGGGCCGTGATCGCACATCTCGACCTGGACGCATTCTTCGCGGCCGTCGAGCTGCACCGCCGGCCCGAGCTGCGCGGGAAGCCACTCGTGGTCGGCGGAGATCCACGCGGCCGGGGGGTGGTGTCGACGGCCAGCTACGAGGCGCGCAGATACGGCATCCGGTCGGCGATGAGCTGCGCGGAGGCGCTGCGGCGATGCCCACACGCCGTGTTCGTGCGGCCCGATCACAGCACCTACCGCGAATGGTCGCGCCGGGTGTGGGACGTCGTGCGGGAGCGGGCGCCCGTGGTCGAGCAGATCGGCATCGACGAGGGCTACCTGACGCTTGCACCGGGCGACCCGCCCGAGCAGGCGGCCGCCGTGCAACGGGCGATCCGCGAGCAGGTGCGCCTGTCGGCGTCGCTCGGCGTCGCGACCTGCAAGGTGGTGTGCAAGATCGCCTCTGACGTGCGCAAGCCGGGCGGCATCACGTACGTGCCGGCCGGCGGCGAAGCGTCCTTCCTGGCGCCGCTGGACGTCCGGCGGCTTCCCGGCGTCGGCCCCAAGAGCGAGCAGCGGCTCGCGGCGCTCTCGATCACGACGATCGGCGGGCTCGCCCAGCTCGATGACGCCCGGATGGCGGAGCTGCTCCCCGGGCGCGGCTGGCTCGAGCTGCGCGACCGGGCACGCGGGATCGATCCGCGGGCCGTGTCGGGCGAGCCGGGCGAGGCCGTGTCGGTGTCCACCGAGGAGACGTTCGACGTGGACATCGCCGATCGCGCGGAGCTCCGGGCGCGTCTACGGTCGATGGCAGGTCCGCTCGCGGACGGCCTGCAGCGCGACGGTCGCAACGCCCGAACGGTGACGGCGAAGCTCCGCTACGCGGACTTTTCCATCGTCACCCGGTCACAGTCACTGGCGGTCGGAACCGACGACCGCGAGCAGATCGCCGACCTGGCGTGCACGCTGCTCGACCGGGCGCTCGACGCACGGCCGGGCGCGCTACGTCTGGTCGGCGTGGGGGTGTCGGGCTTCGAGCTGCACAAGCAGCTCAGCCTCGGCGTCTAGACCGGGAGCACCTTGCGCTCTTCGAGGTGCTGGTGCGACGGGCAGTACTCGCGCTCGGGCAGCGGGGTGCGCTGGCACGGCTTGCCCTTGCGGGTGGTCGCCTTGCAGCTGGCGACGCCCTCGCCGTTTCGCTCGAGCTCCTCGAGGATGAACTTCACCGCCTGAGTGATGTTCCGGTCGATCGAGCTGTACACGCGCGCCTGGTTGGAGATCGAGAACAGGTGCCTGATCTCGTGGAACAGGCTCTGGCTCGGCTTGGCGAAGTAGTGGGGATCGCGGGCGAGGCGCTCGATCGTCGCCTCACACGACTGCAGCACGCGGCGCTTGCCCTCCGGGACGGATACCGTCTCGGGATGGGGATCGACCAGATCCTTGATCTCGACGAATATCGCGCGGCTGAATCGATACATGCTCGCTCTCCAGACTGTCACAAGGTCGACGGCGGCTAGGGGGCATTATGCCCTGGGGAGCGTGGATTTTGCGAGGCCGAATGTTAAGTAGCGGTTAATCTCCGCGGTATTTCCAGGAAAACGACGGTCTAGACCGGCGAATCCGCGTCAGGAGGCAGGTGTCACAAGCTTCGCCACCCACGTGTTACATGAGCGAGCTGTTCGGGCGGCACGATCCCGGGCCGGGACACCCGGAGCGACCCGAGCGCTACGCGGCCGTCGCGGCGGCCGTGCGGGCGGCCGGAGCTCCGGTCCGGGAGGCGCCGCCCGCCCCGGCGGACGCGCTCGAGCGGGTGCACGCGCCGGCCTATCTCGAGCCCCTGGAGCGGTTCTGCACCGCCGGGGGTGGGGCGCTCGACCCGGACACCGTCGTCACCGGTGTCTCCTGGCGAGCCGCGATCCGCGGCGCAGGCGGCGCGATGGCGGCCGTGGACGCGGTCGCCGCCGACCCGTCCCGCTCCGCGTTCAGCTTCGGGCGCCCGCCCGGCCACCATGCCGAGGCGGCGCGGGCGATGGGCTTCTGCATCGTCAACAGCGCAGCGGTCGCGGCCGCCCACGCCCGCCACACGCTCGGCATGGATCGCGTGGCGGTGCTCGACTGGGACGCCCACCATGGGAACGGCACCCAGGCGATCTTCTACGAGGACCCCACGGTGCTGTACGTGTCGCTGCACCAGCATCCGTTCTACCCGGGCACCGGCACGGCGGCCGAGCGAGGCGCAGGTGACGGCGTCGGCGCGACGGTGAACCTCCCGCTCCCGGCGGGCACCGGAGAGGACGCGTTCCTGGAGGCATTCCGGGCGCACGCCCTTCCGGCGATCGAGCGGTTCGGCCCCGACCTGGCGATCGTGTCGGCCGGTTTCGACGCCCACCGCGACGACCCGCTCTGCTCGCTCGGCGTGACGGCGGATGGGTTCGGCACCATGGCGAGCGAGCTGCGGGAGCGGTTCGGCGGTCTGGCGCTCGTGCTCGAGGGCGGCTATGACTTGGGCGCGCTCGAGTCCGGTGTCGGCGCCGTGCTGACCGCGCTGGCGGCGTGACGCCTGGCTTGACTGCCGGCCGTGACGTGAGATGGTGCGTGGTCTCATGGCTCGTGGCCGCCTGATCATCGTGCTGGCTGCCGCCATCGCGGCACCGCTCGTCGCGGCTTCAGCGGGGAGCGCGGCGGAAGGGACGACGACCGGGACGCTCGCCGCCGGCGGTGTTGCCGTGGAGAGCTTCAGGGCGAGCGCGACCGGCCCGGTGGCCCTGCGCGTCGAGTGGGAGAACACATCCGCCAAGCTGACCGCGACGCTGCTCAGGCGCGGGGCGGACGGCGTCTACCGGCGCGTCGCGGCGGCGACGGGTGCCGAGATGCCGCAGCTGATCGTGTTCAGCGCCTCACCCGGGAGCTACCGCGTGCGGATCGCGGCCGTGCGCGGATCGACGCCCTACCAGTCGTGGCTCCGGTACCCGACCGCTGCTCCGCCGACCCCGTCCCCGGGGCATCTGACTGTCCAGTTCGGCCGCTCGATGATCGGGGCGGTGACCTCGTCGTGTGCCCTTCGGCCGGGAGCCGTCTCGCTGCTCAGCGTGGCGAGTCTCCTGCAGCAGCGGGGCATCGCCGCCACCTCGAACGCGACGGTCGATCTGGTCGGGACATGTGGCGGCAGCATCGGCTACGCGTCGTGGGGGCAGCTGCAGACCCTGCGCGACACCTACGGCTGGACGCTGACGAGCCGGGGCGTGACCGGGCGTGACCTGACCGGCCTCAGCGCCGAGGAGCAGACGGCTGAGACCTGCGGCAGTCTCCAGGCGTTCGTCGATCACGGCTTCACGCGTGCGTGGGGGCTGTTCAGCTACGCCGGCGGCGATCCCGTCGCCGACGCCCAGACGGGCGCGGTCAACCGGTGCTTCTCCTATGGCCGCGACTACGAACCGCTCTCGAACGCCTATCCGGTCGCTGCCCCGTACATCGTGTACGTGAATGACGTGATCGGCGGGCGCTGCCACAATCCGACGCTGGCGTGTTACGGAATGCCGATCAAGAACGCACGGTGGTACATGCCCCGCCAGCTGCTCCTGGCCTACGCGAACGCAGGGCTGGACGGGACAGGCAGGTGGGACATCCTTCAGTTCTACCGGATGGTCGGCGGGCACGCCGGGACGACGTCGAGCACGACTCCCGCCTGGAGCTGCGACGCACCCGATCCGCGCGACCACTGGACGAACCAGCCCGAGCTCTACTGTCTGAACGACATGCTGTGGGTGCTCGACCGCGTCGACCCGTCGATCTCGTACACCGACCCGGCGGCCATGGGCGCCGCGCAGGGCCGCGATTTCACGCCTGCTACAGGCTGATCACGACCATCCGCGGCTCGGTCATCTCCTGCACCGCGAACTTCGGCCCCTCGCGCGTGTTGCCGGACTCCTTGACGCCGCCGTAGGGCATCTGGTCGGCGCGGAAGGTCGGCGCCTCGTTGATCGTGACCCCGCCGAAGTCGAGCCGGCGCGCGGCCTGCATGGCCTTCGAGATGTCCTGGGTGAAGATCCCTGCCTGCAGCCCGTAGTCCGTGCCGTTGGCCTGCTCGATCGCCTCGTCCAGCCCGGACACCCGGGACACCGTCACGACGGGGCCGAACACCTCGCGGCAGGCGACGTCCATGTCCAGGGACACGTTGCCGAGCAGCGTCGGCTGCAGCAGGCCGTCGTCGTTCACGTCGCCACCGGCCAGCAGGGTCGCCCCGCTCGCCTCCGCCGCGTCGACCCAGCTCTTGATCCGGTCGCGGTTCTCCCGGTCGATCACCGGGCCGACCTGCGTGTCGGGATCGAGCGGGTCGCCCACCTTGAGCGCCTGCACCTTCGGCACCAGCTTTTCGAGCAGGGCGTCGTGTGCGGAGTCCTCGACGTACACCCGCTGCACCGAGATGCAGCTTTGGCCGGCAAACGCGTAGCCGTTGGCTGCGATCGCCGCCGCGGCCTTGTCGAGGTCACCGTCGGCAAGCACGATCAGCGGCGTGGAGTTGCCGAGCTCGAGCGAGACCTTCTTCTTGTGCCCGCGCTCGCGGATGCCCCACCCGACCTGCGACGAGCCGGTGAACGTGATCATGCGCACGCGCTCGTCGCCGGTCAGCACGTCGCCGATCTCGCTCGACTTGCCGACCACGACGTTGAGCCACCCGGCCGGCTGCCCGGCGTCGGCGAAGGCCCGCGCGAGCAGCAGCGCGGAGAGCGGCGTGGCGCCGGCCGGCTTGAGCACCACCGCGCAGCCGGCCGCGAATCCCGGCCCCACCTTGTGGCAGACGAGGTTCAGCGGGAAGTTGAAGGGCGAGATCGCCCCGACCACTCCGATCGGCACGCGCATGATCAGGCCGGCCTTGTTCTCGCCCGCGGGGTGGGCGTCCATGCCGACCGTCTCCCCGGTCAGCCGGCGAGCCTCGAGCGCCGAGAAGGTGATCGTCTGCACGGCGCGGTCGACCTCGACAAGGGCGGTCGTCACCGGCTTGCCCGCCTCGAGCGCGATCGTGCGGGCGAAGTCCTCGCGCCGCTCGCGCAGCAGCTCTGCGACTGCGTCGAGAATCGCCGCGCGGCGGTGGGCCGGCAGCGGGCTCTGCATCGCCCGCTCGGCGGCGTCGATCGCCCGGCGGGCGTCGTCGCCGCCTCCGTAGGCGACCCGGCCGACGACGCTGCCGTCGAACGGGGAAGTGACGTCCCGGGTCTCGCCCGTCTCGTACCACTCGCCGCCGACGTAGAGCTTGTGCACGGTCTCGGTCGCAGCCATGTCAGACCCCCTCTCCGACCTTCACCAGGTCGGCCAGATTCATGGAGAACTTGCGGTTCTCGCGGTAGTCGATCGGAATCTCCACAACGGACGGCACGTCCAGCGAGAGCGCCCGCTCGATGGTGGGCGCGACATCGTCCGCGGAGGCGACGCGCATGCCCGCCACGCCGAAGCTCTCGGCCAGCTTGACCAGATCGGGATTCGTGAACTTGGTGCCGGCGAGGTGCCCGAACTTTCGCTGCTGGTGCACCTCGATCACGCCGTAGGCGCTGTCCGACCAGACGATGTTGACGAACGCGAGGCCCAGCCGTTTCGCGGTCTCGAGCTCCTGCACGTTCATCAGGAAGCCGCCGTCGCCCGAGATCGTGACCACCCGGCGCTCCTTGGGGAGCACCATCCTGGCCGCCACGGCGGCGGGGAGGGCGAACCCCATCGCGGCCGCGCCGTTCGAGATCAGCACCGTGTTCGGCTCGTGGGCCGGCCAGAGGCGCGAGATCCACAGCTTGTGGGCGCCGACGTCGGAGATGAGCAGGTCGTTCGGCCCCATCAGCGCCCGCAGGTCGCGCAGCACGCGCTGCGGCTTCACAGGAAAGCCGTCGTCCGAGTGCGACTCGAGCGCATCGCGGATCATCTGGCTGTAGTCGGGGGCGTCGACGTGGGCCGGCGGCTTCTCGGACACGAGGTTGCCGAGGTGCGTCAGGATGTGCGAGATGTCGCCGGTCAGCTCGACGTCCGGGACGTAGTGCGCGTCGCTCTCGGCCGGCGTCGTGTCGATGCAGATCACGCGCCGGTCCCGCTTCGGGTTCCAGTTGACGGGCGACCACTCCACGAGGTCGTACCCGATGCAGACGACGAGGTCGGCCTTGCCCATGAAGCCCTTCGGGTAGTCCTGTGCGCTGAGGCCCGCCGTGAACAGCGCATGCTCGTCGTCGGCGTCGACCACCCCCTTGCCCATGAACGTGGTGATCACATTCAGGCCGGTCTGCTGCACGAACCGGCGCAGCGCGCCGGCCGCGTTCTGGCGCGCGACGCCGTTGCCCGCCAGGATGACGGGCCGCTCTGCGAGCTGGAGCAGCTCGGCGGCGCGGTGCAGCTCCGCCGCGACCGGCTCCGACAGGGTGGGCGCGCGGCGCGGTACGGGGTCTGCTTCGAGCGGTAGCTCCATGACGTCGGCGGGCAGCTCGAGGTGCGTGGCGCCAGGCTTCTCGCGCTCGGCGACCGCGAATGCCTTGCGCACGGCCTCGGGGATGATGTCGGGGTCGTGGACGCGCGCGTTCCACTTGGTCACCGGCTTCATCATCCGGACGACGTCGATGTACTGATGGCTCTCCTTGTGCATCTCGGAGAGGTCGGTCTGCCCGGTCAGCGCAACGACCGGCGCTCGGTCGAGGAACGCGTCGGCGATACCGGTGACCAGGTTCGTCGCTCCCGGGCCGAGGGTGCCCAGGCAGACGCCGGCGCGGCCCGTCAGCCGGCCGTACGCATCCGCCATGAACGCGCCGCCCTGCTCGTGGCGTACGGGCACGAACTGGATCGAGGACGATGCGTCGAGCGCCTCGTTGAGGTCGAGGGTCTCTTCGCCGGGGATGCCGAACACGTGGCGGACGCCCTCGTTCTCGAGGCAGCGGACGAACACGTCGGCAGCGGTCTTCATCGCGCCGGTCAGTCTATCGGCGGGTCGGTTCCGCCGGTGCCGCCGCTACCAGAGGTGCCAGCACTTGTCGGCGTCGGAGCCGGCAAGGATCCGCTGCTCCGCATTCAGCGCGGTCGCCAGCGTGAGGTCGTAGTGGACGCGGCTCCAGCCGGTGATCGTGTAGTTCGCGAGGCCGTCGCGTGTCTGCACGGGCGAGGGCTGGTAGTTGCCGGGCGGCGGCCCTTCCCAGTACATCATCGGCATCACGCCGGGCCCGTCGACGGTGGCGCGATAGCGCTCCGCGTAGCCGCTGGCCGACCGGCCGGCGCGGTGGGGCCAGAGCACGTCGCAGAACCCGCCGTCGCTCGGCCGGTGGACGAGGAAGCTGTTCTCCCGGCGCCACCCCTTGCCCCACTTCTTGGGGTTGTGCCCGTCGACGAAGACGACGCGCCCGAAGCTGTCGCGCGGTGCGCCGGCCTTCGTGTTCGAGAATCCGTACGTGCCGTGACCCTTGTAGGACGACCGGCCGTACAGCTTGTCGAGGTGCGGGTAAGCGTGCGTCGACCCCGTCCAGTTCCACTTCAGCCAGAAGCTCGGCAGCTGCCCTTTCCAGTGCGAGACGTGCAACTCACGCCGTCCGCATCTCGGGCGCGTGCCGCACTTGTAGCCGCCGTTCGGCATCAGTCGGCGCCAGCGCTGCACCGCCCAGTGCGATCCATCCGGCATGGTGCAGGCGAACAGCGCCCACGTGAGGCCGCTGTCGGCGTAGGGGCTGCAGACGTTCTGCACCTTCTTCCAGTAGCTCGGGCCCCAGGGGCTGGCCGAGCCGCCCGAGTAGTCGAGGTGGAAGTGCACCTGGCTGTCGGGGTGCGCGGGATCGGGAACCTTGGCGTTGATTGCGCCCCAGATCAGGACGTGCCGCCGCACGCCGTTGCGCGTGTACGAGATGACCGCACGGTTGTGGACGCCGACCTTGAACCGCACGTGCTTCCCGCTCCAGGCGATCATGGCGCTCGCGTGCGCCGCCGAGGGAGCCGCGAGGGCGGCGACGGCGGCGGAGAGCACGACCCACGTGGCGAAGCGGCGCATCACGGTGACCATCGGCACCCTAGCGCGTTCGCTGAACGGTGTCCGGGCGGCGACGGCAACCGCACTCCAATGCCCGGGTGCGGCGCCGTTGTGCGGATGGTACGTTCGTGCGGTTCTCGACCGAGGAGGAGCGACGGCATGGCTGTGCTGATGATCCTGGAGTGGCAGGGCGTGACCACGGACGACTACGACCGGGTCAACGAGGCGATGGGCATCACGGGTGACGACGACGCGCCGGACGGGCTGATCCAGCACGTGAGCGCGGTGAGCGACGACGGTGACGTGCTGATCGCCGACGTCTGGGAGAGCGAGGAGCAGCTCGGCCGGTTCGTCGAGTCGCGGCTTGGCCCGGCGATCGGGCAGCTCGGACTTCCCGAGTCCGAGCCCCGCATCATGCCGGTGCACAACACCATCCGCGGCCGCGCGCAGGAGCCGCGGTTGCTCGTGCTGATCGACGTGCCCACCGGCACGACCGACCAGTACGACGCGATGCTGTCGCAGATGCCCGCACATACGACGGCGGACGGGCACCCGGCCTACATCCACGTCGCCGCCCGGACAGGCGCCGGGCTGGTCGTCGCCGACGTGTGGCCCTCGCCCGAGGCCTTCGGAGAGTTCGCCGAGCAGCAGATCGGCCCGGCAGCGCAGCACGCCGGCGTGACCGACATCCAGCCGCGCATGCTTCGTGTGCACAACACCATCCGCGGCCGGGCGGGCGTTCCCTCCTGACCCTGCGCCATGCGGCCCCCGGCGCGCCGCCGGGGGCCGGCTATGCCGCCGTCGCGTCGTTGTACGGCAATTGTGACGGCTGGCGTCTTGTTCCGTGACGGGCATCCGGGCCAGGGTGGGCGGGTCACCACGCACACCCGCAAGGAGGGTCCGTCATGTCTCATCGCATCGCCGCCGCCGTCATCTGCCGCGCCAACCGCGTCCGCCGCCAGGACGCGGAGGCCGGCCAGGGCACCGTCGAGTACGCCGGTCTCGCCATGGCGATCGGCGTCCTGCTGCTCGCCGTCGGCTCGTATTTGGGCGGCAAGGATCATGGAATCGGCAGCGTCGTCACCGCGGCGATCAAGTCCGCGGTCGAGCACGCCACCGGCTCCGGCAAGTAGGGCCGGTCAGCGAGCCGCCCTGGGCGGGCGACGGCCGCGGGGGCCGTCGCCCGCCGAGCACGCTCGTATACTCGTGGGATGAGCGTCGACTCCGTACTGCAGGGGGACCCACGTCACTGCGGCTCGAGCGCCGCTGAGAAGGCTCACGGCCTGACGCTCTGAGTGCGCGTGGTGGAGAGCACCGGGACAGCTGTGGGTGTTGTGACCGTCGACAACGCCGACGTGCGCGTCACGACGTGGACGTTCGAGCGCGACGGGGCGGACACCGGCCATCACCGGCACGAGTTCGACTACATCGTCGTCCCGGTGACGGGAGGGACGTTCCGAGTCACCAACGTGGACGGCACCGTGCGTGAGCTGGCGCAGGAGCAGGCCTCCTCGTATCTCGGTAGGGCGGGCACCGAGCACAACGTCGTCAATGCCTCCGGCGGCCGGGCAGTGTTCGTCGAGATCGAGCTGAAGCGGCCCTCGGCCGGCTGAAGGTCACGCAGCGGTCGGCGGCGGGCGCCGGAGCGCATGCGGCGCCGGCGCGGTGGCAGCGTGCGCGTTACGGCAGGCTCTCGGCCGCCTCCTCGCCGCGGGCGGTCAGCTTCGCGCCGCCGGCCGTGTGCTCAGCGAGCTCCAGGTGCACGAGGTGCTCGACGTTTTCGGCGATCGCCTGGTGCAGCTGGGCGGAATCGTGGCCCTCGGCATCGTGGCGGCCCTCCGCGGCCACCGCATGCGAGATGTCATCGAGCGACGCGGTTCCGCTGCTGCGAAGGATCCGCAGAACGTCGTCCTGGTAGGGGAACCGATTGATGGCCATGCATCCTCCTTGCACGCGGATACCCAGGCCGCAACCCTACACCCACTCGAGGCGGGAGGTACGGTGTCGCGATGTTCCGTGCCTCGGCCCGTTTCTATGACATCTACGGCTTCAACGACTACGTGGGTGAGGCCGCGGTTCGCGTCTAGCGCAGGATGTTGACGGCCCGCGCCGCGACCAGCAGCACCGTGATCGCCGAGGCGGCCGACTCCGTCAGCATGAGCGCCTTCGCCCAACGGGTCAGCGGCATGGCGTCGGTCGGGCTGAACGCGATGGCGTTGGTGAAGGACACGTACATGTAGTCGAACAGGCGCGGATGCCACCCGGGCTCGGCGAGGCGCGGGTTCTCCATCTGCGGAAACTGGAAGTCGGGCAGCGGCGCGCCGGGCTCCCGCCGCCGCACCGGGCCGCCGCGGTCGAACGCCCAGTAGAGCAGCCCGAACGCGATCACGTTGGTGCTCCACACGGTGAGCCCCTTCCACAGCAGCTCGCCTCCGTTGTGCTCCTCGCCTGTGATCACCGACGTGATCAGCGCCACCAGCGCGAACGCGTTGCCCAAGCTGACGACGGCGAGTAGGACCAGCGACGCCCGGCGGCGCATGCCGAGCACCTCCAGCTGGCGGCGCGGCAGCGACCA
The DNA here is from genome assembly GCA_036403155.1 of Gaiellales bacterium. Taxonomy (GTDB): domain Bacteria; phylum Actinomycetota; class Thermoleophilia; order Gaiellales; family JAICJC01; genus JAICYJ01. The sequence goes on from DASWRM010000045.1 coordinate 58,990, forward strand.
CGCCAGCGGCACGAACAGCACCGCTTCCGGGATCGCGAGCACCAGCCAGAACCACCATGGCAGCCCCTTGAGCGTCCAGCCGCCGCTCTTGCTTGCGACGGCGATGGCTCCATGCAGCGCAACGACGACGGCTACGGCCGGCGCCGCCTCCCAGCGCGACTCGACCTCGGCCTCGCGGATCTCGTGCTCGTGCGGCTCCTGCCTTGGAGTGGAGCTGCCCATGGCTAGGCCGGCGGCACGGCTACCGCGGCTCGACTGGGAACAGCATCTTCACGAGCACGTCCCAGCGCGTGATCGTCCCGTCGGCGACCTCGCAGGTCATGGATATCACCTCGATGCGGGTGATTCCCCTGACCGACCGCGTCGCCGCGGCCAGCGCCTGGCGCACCGCGTCGTCGGAGCTCTCGGTCGAGCTCCCGATCACCTCGATCACCTTCGTCACCGGCACGTCGCCGAACCTCCGCCCGCCTGCTGCTGGTACCGTGTCCCGGTCGTCCGCCGAGAGGATAGCGATGCGGGTGTTGATCATGCAGGATGTGTCGCCGGCGGGGCTGGCCGAGCTCGACGGATTCGAGCTCGTGCAGGGCACCGATCCGAGTGGCTGCGACGGCGCGGTCTGCTATCTGGTCGACCGGATCGACGACGCGTTCCTCGGCACCGCCGGGCTGAAGGGGCTTGCCACCGTGTCTGTCGGCCTCGATCACATCGACCTCCCGGCGGCCGAGCGCCATGGCATACCGATCGCCTATACGCCCGACGTGCTCACCGAGGCGACCGCCGACCTCACGTTCGCGCTGCTGCTCGGGGCGGCGCGAAGGCTGGGGGAGGGCGAGCGATATCTGCGGGCCGGCAGGTGGACGACGTGGAGCTTCGATCTGATGCTCGGCACCGACGTGCACGGCAAGACGCTGGGGATCGTCGGGCCCGGCCGCATCGGCCGGGCGGTTGCGCGGCGCGCGGAGGGGTTCGCCATGCGGGTGCTGTTTGCGGGCCGCGACCGCGGGGAGTTCGACCGCGTGCTGGCGGAGTCGGACTTCGTCGCCATCACGGTGCCCCTGTCGAGCGACACCCGCCACATGATCGGCATCGACGAGCTCGCGCGGATGAAGCCCGGCGCGATCCTCGTGAACACAAGCCGCGGCCCGGTGGTGGACGAGGCCGCACTCGCGGCATCGCTGAGGTCCGGCCACCTGGGTGGGGCGGGGCTCGACGTCTTCGAGGACGAGCCGAACGTGCATCCCGATCTGCTGGCCTGCGAGAACGCCCTGCTCGTGCCCCACATCGGTTCCGCGACGCGGGAGACGCGCGACGGCATGGCACGGCTGGCCTGCCGGGGGCTGGCGCAGATCCTGCGCGGCGAGCGGCCGCCGAATCTGGCGAACCCGCAGGTCTGGCCGGTGGAGGCGGCGGCACCGCGATGAGCCGGGAGGCCGTTCAGGTCGACGCCGACGCCTTGGGGCCCTATTCGCCGGCAATCGTCGGAGAGGGCCGGTTCGTGTACGTCTCCGGCCAGGGCGCCATCAGCGAGGGGCGCTACCAGGCGGGCAGCGTGGCGGACGAGACGCGCATCGCGATCGAGAACATGTTCCGCATCCTCGACGCGGCCGGGGCCTCGCCCGCCGATGTCGTTCGCTGCGGCGTCTACCTCACCGACATGGCCTTCTTCGACCAGATGAATGCCGCCTACGCCGAGATGTTCCCCGAGCCGCGCCCGGCGCGGACGACGATCGGCGTTGCGTCGCTGCCCGGCGGCATCCGGGTGGAGGTGGACTGCGTCGCGGTGCTGCCGGCCTAACCCGCGTCGGGCCGCGGCGGGTCGTCGTCGTCCGTCGGCTTGAACAGGTCGCGAACGCCGCGTCTGTGCGGACGCTCGACCGTCACCTGCAGCGGCTGGTCGAGCTTGTCGATCACGCCGTCGACCCCGCCGCGCACCTCGTTCAGCATTGCGCTGGCGGTGGCGATGTCCTGGCGGAGCGCCGCCATGCCGGTCGAGATCAGATCGACGACCAGCTCCAGGTCCTCGACGCGGCCCAGCCGCTCGGCCAGCAGGTCGCGGTTCACCTGCTCGACCTGGCGGGACAGCCCGCGGAGCAGTTCCCGCAGCTCCTCCGCCTGGCGGGCGTCGGAGTGCGACGAGAGGGCGCGCTCGACCGCCCGCTCGACGCGAGCGGGAAGGCTCTCCTCGAGCGCCGCGGCGGTGGAGCGGAGATCGTCGACGTGGCCCTCGGCACGGGCGAGGATGGTGCGCAGGTCCGGCATCGCGGGCCGTGCGCCCGCCACGTCCGCCGGTTGCACCTCGCCGCCCTCCCCCTTGGCCCGGGAGCGGAGCTCCTGGATGCGGCGGTAGAGCTGTGCCTCCGCCTCTTCCATCGGGGTTCGGCCCGTCTCCATCGCGGCCAGTCTACCCCGCCACGTCCGGGCACGCTGGTACGCTCGTACGAGTCTTCGGGAGGTCAGATGCACGCACAGGACGACGAGGTCAGCTACACCCGGATCATCGATCCAGCCCCGGCTGGCGAGGACCTGGCGCCGCCTCCGCGCGGCGACCGGCCGGCCCTTGTCTGGCGTCCACGACTGGGCGAAGACCAGACGTACCCGCTCGACGGCCGGCTCACGAAGCTGGGCCGCCACGACGAGAACGATGTCGTCCTGGCCGGGCCAACGGTGTCCGCGCGGCACGCGACTGTTCGGGTGGAGCCGGTGGGCGTGGTGGTCGAGGACGAGGGCAGCCTGAACGGGACGTTCGTGAACGGCGAGCGGATCGAGCAGCGGTTGCTGGAGGAGGGCGATCGCATCCAGATCGGCCCGCACCTGCTGCTGTTCGTCCCGGCCGCCTAGTCGTCGGAGCCGGTGTACTGCAGGTCCGCCCACGACGGCACCGGCGCCAGTTCGACGAGCGGCGCCTGGTCGCTCGGCATGCGGTACGCGAAGCTGCCGGAGTCCTCGTCGAACGAGACGTCGAGCAGCCCGGCCTTCACGCGATGATCGAGCCATGCCCCGCGGAACACCAGCTTGCGGAGCCAGTAGGTGAGCGTCTCGGGATGCAGCTCGTCGAGCTGCCGGCCGCATTCCTGGAGGTGCTCCCCGAGCAGGCTCCGCGGCTCGGCCACCCGTCCCGTGGAGGCCAGTTCCACGAGGTCGTCGGCCTCGTCCTCGGACAGATCGCGCGCCGGCACCAGTTCCAGTCGGACGGCCGCCGCGACCACGCGCTGGGCGAAGTCGGTGCGCGAGAACGCGTACCGGTAGTCGAGGAACTCGACCACGAAGTCCTCCCCGGAGTGGTAGTGCGCGTCCACGGAAGGGAAGTGTAGGTGCCGAGAATTCGCGTCGAACGCGGCCCGGTGGTGTGCGAGCAGGGTCAGCTTGCGACGTCGGCGTGGACGCGGACGAAGGGCCTGCTCGGCCGCTCCGGAATGGCCGCGGACGATGGCCTCTGGATCCAGCCGACCAGCTCCATCCACATGTGGTTCATGCGGTTTGCAATCGATGTCGTCTGGGCGGCCGATGACGGGCGAGTGCTGAAGCTGGTCGAGAACATCAAGCCCTGGCGGATGAGCTTCTGCCGAGGCGCGAAGGTCGCACTCGAGCTGCCGGTCGGCGCGATCGCTCGGAGCGGCGTGCAGGTCGGCGATTATCTGGTGATCGAGCGCTAGCGCGCTGGTGGGGTGGTGGAAAGCCGCGTTTTCTGCTCTGAAATCGGATGAAATTGCAACAAGTCTCGTTACAGGCCTTCCAATCCACCGATCTGTGACCTACGATGCGAAACGTGCCCAACGGCGGCGGGGCGCACAACCAGACCCCGCCGGATTGGGCTGATCGGCCCGACTCCCCCCGCGATCCGGCCGACCCAAGGAGCCAGGAGACGTGGCTGGATCGACCGTGCTCGTCGTGGATGACGAGCCCCGCATCGTGGAGTTTCTCGAGGAGAATCTCCGGGCCGACGACTATTCCGTCCTGACGGCGACGGACGGCGAGCAGGCGATCGACCTGCTCGCCCGCACCCGCCCCGACCTGATGCTGTTGGACGTGGTGCTGCCGGGGATGAGCGGCATCGAGGTGTGCAAGCGCGTCCGCGGAGGTGCCTCGGTGAACGACCCGTGGGACCCGGATCTCCCGATCATCATGCTCAGCGCAAAGGCCGAGCACACGGACCGCGTCCGCGGGCTCTCGCGCGGAGCGGACGACTACGTCACCAAGCCGTTCCACTACCCGGAGTTGCTCGTGCGGATCGCAGGGCTGATCAAGCGCGCCAACCGAACGGACGACCGCCACAAGCTGATCGTGGGCGAGCTGGTGGTGAACACCCTCTCGAAGGAGGTCACCGTCGGCGGGATCGCCATACCGGTGTCGGTGAAGGAGTTTCAGCTGCTCTCCACGCTCGCGGCGGAGCCGGAGCGCGTGTTCTCGAAGCAGGAGCTGCTGCAGCAGGTGTGGGGCTTCAAGTCGCCCGGACGCACCCGGACGCTCGACTCGCACGCGAGCCGGCTGCGGCAGAAGCTCTCCGCCGCCTCCGACCGGCCGTGGATCGTGAACACGTGGGGGCACGGCTACCGGATCTGCACGCCTGAATGACGTCCACCGGTTACTGGCTCCGCCTGGCGACGCCATTCGCCACCATCGTCGCCGCGGTGGCGGCGATCGCATCGTTCCTCGACGACCCCGAGCTGCTCGCCGTCGTGGCCGGGGTCGCGCTCGCCGCCACGATGCTGGCGAGCGCGATCCAGGCACGGCGCGTGACGACACTGGTGCAGGAGGTCGGCGCTTTCGCGGATCTGGTTTCGGCCGGCGAGTACGGCGCGCGCGTCGCGCCTCCGGGCATCCCGGAGATCGACGCGCTGGCCGACAGCGTCAACGCGATGGCGGCGCGGCTGGCCCGCGAGGGGCACGCGCGGGCAAGCTTCATCGGCAAGGTGTCGCACGAGCTGCGCACGCCCCTGACGGTGATCAAGGGATACGTCTACACGCTGCGCAGAGGCGAGGACGATGCTGAGAAGGCGGCGAAGCTCGACGTCATCAACGGCGAGTGCGAGCGCCTCGCCTATCTCGTCGAAGACCTGCTGGAGCTGTCCCGTGCCCAGGCGGGCGAGCTTCGCATCACGGCAGACACGTTTCCTCTGCGCGACTGCGTCGAGGAGGTTGCCGAACGGCTGCAGGGCATGGCGGCGCAGAGGAGTGTGTCCATCGCGCTCGACTGGCGCGGCAACGGATCGCTCGTCATGGGGGATGAGAACCGCATGCGCCAGGTCTTCGCCAACCTGCTGACGAACGGCATCAAGTACGCCCCGCCGGGGACGGAGGTGCGCGTCGACGGCGATACGACCGGAGACCACCTTGCCGTGTCGGTCTCCGACGCGGGCCGCGGGATCGCGCCCGAGGCGCTACCGCGGATCTTCGATGAGTTCTATCAGGCCCCCGATGGGTCGCTGCCCGGCGCAGGACTCGGCCTCGCCGTCGTGCGTGAGCTGGTCGAGGCGCATGGCGGAGATCTGCAGGTCGAGAGCGAGGTCGGGAACGGCACCCGGTTCACCGTCCTCCTGCCGGCGTGGGAGCAGACGACGTGAGCGCCGTCCCCGCGCCCCGCCGGCTGCGCCTTGCGCACCTGGAGGAGGTGCCGCCGGTCACGATCACTCTCGACGAGACGGACGGCGCCGTCAGCTCGGACACGCTCGTGCTGGTACGCCCGACACGCGGCTGGCCGGTGCTCCCGCCGGCCACGGCCGCACGTACCCGAACCGTGGCGGTTCAGCTGTGCTTGCCCGGTATCGCGGGTCGCTACGTTCGCCGCATCGCGGCCGCCGCTGCGGCGACCGGGTGGAAGATCGACCAGCTCGCGGCACTGGTGGGCGAGCTCGAGCGGCGATGCTCCTACGTGCTAGCCGCGCCCGCTCCCGTGCGGGTCGGCCCCCCGGGGAGACGCGGCATACGCGGCACGACGGAGGCGGTGGCGTGGCACGGGGGACGCTGGACGCGCGGAGGACGTACAACGGATGCCTTCCGCCACTTGACACAGACGGCCCGCGCGCGGGGAGATACCGCCGCTGCAGCAGCGTCCGGTCATCGCCTGCCGCGCATTGCGCGTCGGCTGCTCGAGGTGCTCGAAGCTGAAAACGTGCACGCGAGGATCGGCTCGACCGGCGTCGCGGCGGAGCTGCGCTGCACATGGGCTGTCGAGGCGTTCGCCTGCCCAAGGATCACCTCCGATCACCTGCTCGCACTGCGGGATCGCTTCGCGGCCGCGCCACGGTGCGACTGGTGCGGCGTCCCGGTGGTCGGCAGGTCCTGCCGCCGATGCGTGCCCGGGGACCCGGCGTGAGCCGCCATCGGCGACGAAGCGTGGCGCTTGGCGCTCTGGCAGCCATCCTCCTGGTCTTCACGCTGATCGGCGGCGGCGGCCATGCGGCTGCACCTCCACCGGCGATGCGCCAGGTCGTCCAGCTCCGGAGGGCGGTCGATGCAGGCCAGCGGATCTCTGCCGCAGACCTCAGCCTCGCGGAGGTGCCGGCAGCATGGGCGGACGTGCACCAGCTGAGCGATCCCGCTTCCGTGGTGGGACGCCGGGCCGCGATCGCCATGCCCGCCGGATCGCCCGTCATGGACGCGGAAGTGGCGCAAGCGCCCGAGCTTCGTGCGAGCCGGGACGTGACCCTGCGCCTCGACGATGCCGCCGGGCTGCCCCTGGACCCGCCCGACGGCGCGACCGGCGACGTGTACCTCGTCGAACCGGGGCGCAATCCGCGCGTGCGGCTCGTCCTCAGCGACGCCTTCATCGTGGCGTCGAACCGGCAGGACGGAGCGACGACCGTGACGGTTCGGGTGGCGCCGGCCGAGGTAGCCGCGCTGATCTCCGCGGAGTCCAGCGGGAGCCTTCGGCTCGCCGGTCGGAGCACGCCGTGACGCCCGAGCGTCGCTGTCTGATCGTGGGATCCGACGCGGCCGTGACCGCCTCGGTCGCCGCGGCGGTCGAGGCGGCCCGGGGATTGACGGCGGCGGGTACCCAGGAGCCGGCGGCCGCGCTGTCGGGCGTGCGGCCGGCCTGCGATGCGATCCTTCTGTGTGACGGCCCGGGCCGGCCGGCGCTCGAGATCGCTGGTGCGCTGCTCCGTGGCGGTGCGGCCCAGCCGGTGATCCTGCTCAGCCGCTCCGTGGATCTCGGCGGCTATCGGGCCGCGCTGGCGGTCGGCGCCCGCGGCCTGCTTCCGCTGCCGCCCGACCCGGACGACCTGCGCTCCGCTGTCATCGACGCCGGCGAGCTGCCCGGCTCGAGTGAGGCGCCACGGCGGTCCGGCAGGGCCGTTGCGGTCTGCTCGGTGAAGGGTGGTTGCGGCGCCAGCTCGGTCTCCCTGTCGCTCGCCTCGGCTGCACACGGGCTGCTGGTCGACCTCGCAGGCGGGTTCGACGATGCCGCAAGCCGCCTGCGATGCGAGCCGCGGCGAACGCTTGCGGACGTGGCGGGACTCGAGGACGCCCTCGGCGGGGACGCGCTGCGCTCGCTGATCTGCCGCCACCCGAGCGGCCTCGGTCTGGTTGCCCGGCCGCCGTCGTCTGCAACCGCAGCCGTCGTCTCCCCGGTGCTCGGCCGCGCGCTCGTGCGCGAGTGCCGCCTCGCCGCCGGCCTCGCCGCCTTCGACCTCGGCGTCGCGGGAGGCGACATGGTCGCCGCCGTGTCGCCCGCCGCGGACCTGGTCCTGATCGTTACGACACCCGATCCGCACTCGGTCGCCTGTGCGTCGCGCGTCGTGCGATGGCTCGACGGTGTCGGCGTCCCGGGCCCATCCCAGAGCCTCGTCGTGAACCGCTGGTCGAAGTCGGCGGACTTGACGCTGCGAGGCATCGAACGCCGGGTGGGAGTGCCGCTTGCTGCAGTCGTTCGTGACGGCGAGCTCACCGCCGAGCGCCGCTGCGAGTCAAGCTCCTTGCGCGCGCTCGCCGCCGAGCTGGAGGAGGGGTGACCGACCCCGCTCCGCTCGTTGCGCGGTATCGCGACCGCGTCCGGCGTGAGGTGCTCGAGCACGGGACCGCCGGCGACCCCCGCGTCGCGCTCACTGCTCGCGCCCGCGAGCTGCTCCGCGCGGAGGTGCTCCCGCCCGGCGAGGTCGACCGTGTCGTCGAGGCGATGCTCGATGACGCCCTGGGTGCGGGGCCGCTGGAATCGTTGATGCGCGATCCGGAGGTGACGGAGGTGATCGTCAACGGCCCAGCGGACGTGTATGCAGAGCGCCGCGGCACCCTCCGCCGTGAATCGGTTCGGTTCGAGGAAGCGGCTCACCTGCGGCGCGTGATCGAACGCATCGTCAGCGCCGTCGGTCGACGGGTCGACGAGTCGAGTCCGATGGTCGACGCCCGCCTGCCCGACGGCAGCCGTGTCAACGCCGTCATCCCGCCCGTCGCGATCGACGGCCCGCTCCTGACCGTTCGCCGCTTCGCTGCGGGCGGCCTGGGCATCGACCAGCTGATCGCGGGCGGCTCGCTCACCCCGGCGCAGGCTGAGCTGCTAGGAGGCTGCATCCGCGGCCGCCTGAATGTTGTTGTCAGTGGAGGCACCGGAACGGGTAAGACCACGCTGCTGAACGCGCTGGCCGCCTTCGTCGGACGTGACGAGCGGATCGTGACCGTGGAGGATGCCGCTGAGCTTCGCCTCGCGCAGCCCCATGTCGCCCGCCTGGAGACGCGGCCGCCGAATGTCGAGGGCCGGGGCGCCGTCGACCTGCGCGCGCTGGTGCGAAACGCGCTTCGGATGCGCCCCGATCGCATCATCGTCGGCGAGGTTCGCGGGCCGGAGGCGCTCGACATGCTCCAGGCCATGAACACCGGGCACGACGGATCGCTGACGACCGTGCACGCCTCGTCCCCGGGCGACGCCCTGCGACGGATCGAGACGATGATGCTCATGGCCGGTCTGGAACTGCCGCATGCGGCGGCTCGAGAGCAGGTGGCGGCGGCAGTCGACGTCGTCGTGCAGGTCATCCGCTCAGCCGACGGCCACCGATCGGTGCGGGCGGTCGAGGGCCAGGATCGGGAGGCGGGTGGCCTGCGCGCGCTGGACGCGGCGCTGCTGGCCGATCTGTGGAGCCGGCGTTGCGGCCGCTGACGGCCCTGCGCGCGCGCCGGCGCGAGCGCGTACTGGCGGATCAGATGCACCTGTTCGTCGCCGAGATGGGTGCGCATGTGCGGGCCGGTCGGACGCTGGCGCAGGCGCTCGGCGAGGTGGCCGATGACCTTCCCGAGCCGATCTGCTCGGCGGTGCGGTCGGCCGATGCGGCGATGCTGCTGGGAGCGCCTCCCGCCGAGGCGCTCGCGCTGGTGGGAGGAGAGTCGGCGGGAGTCGTGGCGGCCGCCGTCAGCGCACAGCTTCGCGCCGGAGGCGACCTGGCTTCGCTGCTCGACGGCCTCGCCGAGACGCTCCTCGAGCGGGAGGCGCAGCGGCGTGCCGCAGCCGTGCTGACGGCGCAGGCGCGCGCCACTGGGCGGATGGTCGCTGCCATGCCGGTCGTCGCAGTCGGCGGCCTGGCGGTGATCGACCGTGCTGCGTTCGCCGCCCTGGTCGCTTCGCCGGTCGGAGTTGCCGCCGTCCTCGTGTCGGGCGGGCTCACGGCCGCCGGCCTCGTGATCGTCCGGCGGATGGCGGCGGTCGCGTGATGCTGCGCGCAGCGCTCGCCGTCGCGACTGTTGCTGCAGCGGTCGAGGCGCGGCGCGCGTGGCGTCGCGACACCGAGCTGAACGGGCGCGACCAGCCGAGCGCCACGCGCTGGCTCGACCTGCTTCGCGGAGTGGGGCGGCCCATCGGGCGGGCCGGCCTCCGGATTCCCCCGCCACCATGGTTGGGCCATCGTCCGGGGCTCGAGCCAACGGGCTCCGACGGTGGCGGGGAGCGCGAGCTTCGAGAGGCGCGCGTGGGCGCCGTCGTGGTGTTCGGGTGCTCGGGGCTCGTCGCGGCCATGGTCACGGCCTCCGCCGTCGGCCTCGCCGCGGCGCTCGCATGCCTCGGGTTCGGCTGGGTGTTCCCGGACCTGTGGGTGCGGGCAGCCGCCCGCGCGCGTGCGGACGAGATCGAGCGGGAGGCGCCACTCGCGCTCGACCTGATCGCATCCGCCGTTGCGGCGGGCATCTCGATCGACGATGCCATGGCGCTCGCTGCCGAGGTCGCGTCCGGGCCGCTGCGCGCCGAGCTCGAAGCCGCGCTTGCGAACCTGCGGCTGGGGCACCGCCGGCACGCCGAGCTGACCGACCTCGCCACCCGCACCGCCTCACCGTCGCTCCGGCGACTTGCATCCGCACTGCGCACGAGCGACCGTCTCGGGGTGCCCCTCGCAGCCGGCCTTCGGCGGCAGGCCTCCCGCGCCCGGGCGGAGGAGTCGCGACGCACGCAGGAGCGCGCGGCCCGGGCCGCGCCGCGGATCCTGCTGGTGGTCGTGTTCGTGCTGGTGCCGGCGGCGGTGCTCCCCGTCATGACCGCGCTTGCGCTCGTTGCGGCGCACTCGGTTGGTCCGGTCATCGGTGGATCACCGTGACGGTTCCGTCACAGCCCGGCACGCCCGTGTGACCGAACGCCGCGTAGCGTCGTCACCGTGGAACGGGCACAGGCGACGATCGAGTACACCGCGCTGGTGGCGCTTGCGCTTGTGGCCACATGCGCCCTCGTGCGGTTCGCGACGCCAGTCGAGCAGCTGGCGCTCGGCGTGCTCCATTCGATCGTGCCGCGAGCGCACCACGCACCGCCGGTACGGGTGCCGGCGCCACGCGGGCACGCTTCCCGGCGCCCGGCGACGCATCCCTGCCTGTGCCCCTCGCGCGATCCAGCTCAGTCCGGCGAAAGCACGCGTGCGGCGCCGTCCACGACGAGCGTGTCGCCAACCCAGGCGGTTGTCGCGAGCGTGAGCCGGTTTCGCCCGCTGACGTCCGTCACCTCGACGGCGCAGCGCACCTCGTCGCCGATCCGGACGGGCGCCCGGAACCTCAGCTCCTGGCTCAGGTACACCGTCCCCGGACCGGGCAGCTCGTTCGCCAGGAGTGACGAGATGATGCCGCCGATCAGCAGCCCGTGGGCGACGCGCCCGCCGAAGCGTGTGGCCGCCGCGTAGGCCTCGTCGAAGTGGATCGGGTTGCGGTCGCCAGTTGCGTCCGCGAAGTGCTCGAGCATGTGCTCGGTCACGGTGATCGTCGTTTCCGCCCGGTCGCCCACCGCCAGGCTCACATGTACAGCCCTCCGTTGATGTTCAGACATGCGCCGGTGATGTAGTCGCCGTCGCGCACCAGGTACTCGACGCCCTTGGCCACCTCGTCGGCATCGCCGAAGCGGCCGGCCGGGATCCGCGCCAGAAGCCGTTCCAGCACGTGCTCGGGCACACCGCGCAGCATGTCGGTGTCGACGAACCCGGGACACACGCAGTTCACCGTGACGCCGTGGCGGGCCACCTCGAGCGCGAGCGTCTTCGTCCAGCCGATCAGGCCGGCCTTGCTCGCCGAGTAGTTGCTCTGGCCGAAGTTGCCCAGCTGGCCGACGAAGCTCGAGATCGTAATTACGCGGCCGAATCCCCGCTCACACATCCCGTCGATCAGCGCCCTGGTGACCCGGTGCGTTCCGATCAGGTTCGTCTCGATCACGTCGGTGAACTGCTCGTCCGTCATGCGCCGAATCGTCGCATCGGCCGTGATGCCAGCGTTGTTGACGAGCACGTCGACGCGCCCGAACCGCTCCATCGTCCGGTCATGGAGCGCCCGCGCCGTCTCTGCGTCGGCAATCGAGCCGGGGACGACGAGGGCATCGCCGCCCCGTTCCCGGACGCGGTCGGCGAGCGCGTCCGCCTCGGCGACCGAACTGCGGCAGTTGATGACGACCGTTGAGCCGGCCCCGGCCAGGCGCTCCACGACGGCGCGCCCGATTCCGCGGCTGCTGCCGGTGACCACACAGACCAGCTGGTGCATCTCGGCCATGGCCGATTGTCGCCCAGCGGCGCCCGCATGTCGTCTAGCAGGTCGCTTTCGACAGTTAAGCGGTTGCCGTCCTCAATCAGCCGCCCGTGCGGACGATTGACACGGGGGCGTTCCCCCGCGCCGCCGCCCATGAAGATCTCCGCACGCGACATGGCCTCGCCCGACCGCCTGAGCCAGGCGGTGGCGTCGGCGCGGATCGTGATCGGGGCGGCACTGGCGATCGTGGCGTTCGGGTTCGCGGGATCGTCGGGCATCCAGTTCGGGGTGATGCTGCTCGCGGCGGCCACCCTCGCCGGGCTTGGCGTGCTCCAGCTCGTGCGACGGCAGGCGCCGCGGGTCCCGGGCGAGGGAGAGGAGCGGTTCCGCTCGCTTGCCGAGCACGCGCCGGTCGGCATCTTCCGCGCGGACGCAGAGGGGTGGATCACCTATGTCAATCCACGCGGCTACCAGATCGCCGGCATCGGGCCGGACGACCTGGCCGAGGGGCGCGGCTGGGCTGCCTTCATCCACCCGGATGACCGCGACATGGTGTTGGAGGTGTGGGACGACGCACGCGACCGTCCCAGGCCGTTTCAGCTCGCGTACCGGTTCGTCCGGCCGACCGGCGAGGTGCGCTCGGTCGTGCAGTTGTCCGTGCCGGTATGGGACGCCCAGGGCAAGCTCGCGGGGTTCGAGGGCACCTGCGACGACGTGACTGAGCGCCTCGCCGCCGAGCAGGCGCTGCGCGAGTCCGAGCAGCGCCTTCGCGACGTGTTCGACAACGTCGACCTGCTGGCCACGATCACCGACGTCGGCGGCCGGATCGTCTACATCAACCATGCGCTCGCCGCGGCGTCGGGACGCACACCCGCCGAGCTGATCGGCCGCGACTGGATCGACACGCTCAGCGCCGACGCTGACGCCGAGGTCGTCGAACATTTCTACAACGAGCTGCGTGAGGGCCGGATCGTGCGGCAGGGCGAGAACTCGATCGAGACGCCGGACGGGCAGGTGCGGCTGATCGCCTGGAGCAACACGATCCTGCGAAACGGCGACGGGACGGTGTTCGGGGCAGCGAGCATCGGGCAGGACATCACCGAGCGCCGGACCGCCGAGGCGAAGCTGCGGACGAGCGAGGAGCGGTTCCGGACGCTGTCGCAGAACGCGCCCGTCGGAATCTTCCAGACCGATGGCGACGGCGGTTGCTCCTACGTCAACGAACGCTGGCGTGAGATGACCGGGCTGACGGTGGAGCAGGCGGCCGGGCGCGGATGGGGAGACGCGATCCACCGCGAGGACTTCGACCGAGTGGCAGCAGCGTGGCGGTCGGCACAGGAGGCGGGGGAGGGGTTCGAAACGGAGTTCCGGTTCGAGCGCCCGGACGGCAGGGTGGTCTGGACGCACGCGATCGCCGTGCCGATGCGCGACTGGAGTGGGGCCGTCAGCGGGTTCATCGGGACATGCGCGGACATCACCGAACGGCGCCAGGCGGAGGCCGCGGTGGTCGATTCGGAGCGGCGGCTGCGAACCATCACAGACAACATGACGGACGTCATCTTCGTGTACGGCATGGATCACCGGCTGGTGTGGGTCACGCCGTCGGTGGAGGGGCTGACCGGCTACACGGTCGCAGAGCTGTTCGAGAAGAACACGCTCGATGACGTACATCCCGAGGACGAGCCGCGTATGCTCGAGCTCTGGCGGGCGCTGTTCAGCGGTGAGGGATACACCGGCGCCGAGTTCCGGATCATCAACCGAGACGGTGCCGAGAAGTGGTGCTGGAGTGCGGGCAGCCCGCTCTACGACGAGAACGGCACGCAGATCGGCGTGCAGATTCGCGACGCCGACATCAGCCTCCGCAAGCAGGCAGAGCTGCGGCTGCGGGAGAGCGAGCAGCGGTCGCGGGCGATCATCGAGACGACCAGCGACGCGTTCCTCTCGGCCGACGGCAGCGGCGTCATCCAGGAATGGAACCGGTCGGCCGAGCAGATCTTCGGCGTGCCGCGCGCGGAGGCGATCGGCGCGAACATGTTCGAGCTGGTTGTGACGGAGTCCGGACGCGAGGCGCTCGAGCGCGGGCTCGGCTCGCTGGGCACGGATGGCGAGGCAACCGTCGAGGTCGTCGCCCGAAACCGCGAGTCGGGCGACTTCGCCGCCGGAAATGCGGCTGTGGCCCATGCTCGTGGAGGGGTCGCTGACGCTGAACGCGTTCGTGCGCGACATCACCGAGCGGAAGCTGCGCGAGGAGCAGTTCACGTTCATGGCCTACCACGACCCGCTGACGGGGCTGCCGAACCGGGCGATGCTCGAGCAGCACCTCGAGCTGGTGCTCGTCCGGGCGCGGCATGATGGCAGTGCCGCGGCACTGCTCTACCTCGATATCGACCGGTTCAAGTCGGTGAACGACACGTACGGCCACGAGGCCGGCGACCAGTTCCTGTGCGACGTGGCGGCCCGCCTGCGGGCGGCGGCCCGATCGGGCGACCTCGTCGTTCGGCTGGGCGGCGACGAGTTTGTCGTGGTGCTCGGCGACCTCCCCGCAGCCGCAGCGGCCGAGGTCGCGTCCGCGGTGGCGCAGCGGGTGCACGAGGGGCTGTCCCAGCCGTTCGACGTAGCCGGCGCGCGGTTCGAGACCAGCGCGAGCGTCGGCATCGCGCTGTTCCCCGATGACGGGGCGGATCCCGCCTCGCTGCTGACGTCCGCGGACACCGGCATGTACGCAAGCAAGCGGGCCGGCCGCGGGCGGACGTCGTTTCCTGTAGGCAGCCGGCGAGCGGCGTAGCGCAACGAATCTGCGACGAAAAGGTGCGTGAAAAAAACGTGCCCGGCACCTTTTTTTCTCCGGCCATCGTCTGACCGAGCAAGCGTTCGGCCCAGTCCAGCCGCCGACCCGCCCTGCAACGTATCTGCAACGAAAAGGTACGTGAGAAAAACGTGCCCGGCACCTTTTTTTCACCCCAGCGTTCTAGCCCTTGCTTTGTCCCTGACACAATCGGCGCGATGGTCGAGGAACCGCTGAGTGGTGGCAACTGGACGGTGGGTGTCGTCCGTGTCGATGACACTGTCCGCCGCCCGCGCACTGCGCGATCCGACTTCACGGCGAAGCTCCTGGTACACCTGCGGTCCGCCGGCTATACCTTCGCCCCGCGATATCTGGGCGTCGACGCCCAGGGTAGGGATACATTCGAGTTCATCCCCGGAACCATTACGAGCGATCCGTCCGAGCGTGATGAGGCATCCTATGCCGCCGCCGGTGCGATGCTCCGCGGACTGCACGACCTCACCACCGGGCATCCGCTCGCGGGCGTCCGCCAGTGCGTGATCCATCGCGACGCCGGGCCTTTCAACACGATCTTCCGGGACGGTATGCCGGTCGCGTTCATCGATTGGGACGGCGCTCGTCCAGGCCCGTGGATGGTCGACCTGGCGTACCTCGGGTGGACCTGGTGTATTCAGAGCAACGGCACACCCGCGATTCGCGATCAGGCGCGTCGCCTCCGCGAGCTTCGGGACGGCTACGGTCGAGGCGACTCCCACGCGTTGCTTGTGGCGATCCTTCGCAAGCAGCGCTACATCGCCCGAGTGTCCGAAGCGCTGGCCGCGCGGCCGGGACAGGCGGAGCACTACTACGCCCACCACCGACGTGCGGTTGAGTGGGCGGTCTCCGACCACCGTCTGACCGAGCAGTCGTTCGACCTGTTCCTGGCTGCCCTGCGCTAACACTGCCGAGCGTGTGAGTTCGGCCCACTCAGCTGCTATGCCGGGCGAACCAGCCGAAACGCAATGAACGCGGGATTCGCCCGCAGGTGCTCCCAATCGTCCGGCCACTCGGACCGCATCGCGTCGTCGGGGAGCGGCTCGACCAGCCGCTCGATAAGAAAGCCGGCGTCGGCGATCGCGGCGCACAGCGAGGTGAGCGGCTCGCGCCAGAAGCGCACCTCCCAGACCGCCTCACCGCCCAGCTTCCAGGTGTCCACCTCCTCCTGCACGGCGAAGTACGAGCCGCCCTTGCGCAGCCAGTCGGCAGTCGGGTGCTGCGTTGACATCACGACATGCCCGCCGGGCCGCAGCACGCGGTGGAACTCCCGCAGCGTTGCCGCGCGGTCGGCGACGTAGTGGATCACCAGCGCCGACACCACCAGGTCGAACGATCCGTCGTCGAACCGGAGCGGCTGCTCGAGGTCGGCTCGCTGGACCACCGCGCGGTCGCCGAGACGCTCCTGAGCCAGTCGAACCATCCGCTCGCTCGAGTCGACGGCGACCACGTCGGCGCCCGAGGCAGCCAGCTGTTCGGCGTAGAGCCCCGGCCCGCAGCCGGCGTCAAGCACGCGGAGCCCCGCCACCTCGCCGGCCAGGCCGAGCACCGCCGGCCGGTCGTAGTGGGCGTTGTACGCGTTGTGCTGCGCGTAGCGCTCGAACGCCTCAGCGAGATCGTCGTACTGCGTCACCGGCCGGCGACGATACCTCCTCGGGTCTACTCCGGTCGTCTTGCCTCCGCCGGCACCCAAACCGAACTACCGTCCTCCGCATGCCCGATGCGTCCGACCCGCGCGACGTCGCGGAGGTTTCCTTGACCGGCGGCTTGATGACAGCCGGTGTCGTCCGCGTGGGCGACACCGTCCGTCGTCCGACCGGAGATCACTCACCGTTCGTGCACGAGATGCTCCTCCAGCTTCACGCGCATGGCGTCGCGGCGTGTCCGCAGTTTCTCGGAGTCGACCCTCGGGGCCGCGAGATCCTGACGTACCTTCCCGGCTGGGTGCCGCCGAACCTCGAGCACCGGCGCTGGGACGACGGCCAGATCGTCGCCGCAGCTCGCATCGTGCGCGAGGTGCACGATGCGACCGCCGCATCACCGATCGCCGACGGCTCCCAGGTCGTCTGTCACGGCGACCTGTCGCCGTGCAACTTCGTGTTCGTCGACGGCATCCCGAGGTATCTGATCGACTTCGATTCCGCCCGTCCCGGCACCCGGCGCGCCGACCTGGCGTACATGGCGTGGATGTGGCTGATCGGCGATGAGAATTCTTCCGAGAGCCCGCCCCCGGCTGACCGGCTCGTCCAGCTGGGGCTGATGCTGGAGACGTATGGCCTCGACGACCGCCGGAGGTTCGCCGAGGCCATCGGCCGGCGTCAGCTGGCCGTGCGCGAGTCGATGGTCGCCCGGGGGTCGAGTCCGTCCTGGGTCGAAGGCGAGATTCGATTTGTCGAGCGGCACGCGCGCGAGATCGATGCCGCTGCGCTGGATTGACGGTCCCCGCGCTGACCGCCCGCCCCGCCGGTAGACTTTCCGCGACGTACGACGACGAGAGGGGCCGAGGTGAACGACTCGTATTCGCGCTGGTGGGTGCTGCTGACCTTCGGCACGCTGCTCCTGCTGCTCGCGATGATGATCCACGTCTCCAAGTAGCGCCACCGTCAGGTGACCGCCGTCTCGGCTGAGATCGTCAGCCGCAACCCCGCAGACCCCGACGATGTGGTGCTCGCCGTCTCACCGTCGGGCGGCATCGACGTCGATCGCGCGGTGGGCACCGCCCGTGGGGCTGCCGGCGCCTTCGCCCGAATGCCGGCCCCGGCCCGCGGCGAGGCGCTGCGCGCGGCGGCCGACGCTCTCGCCGACCGCGCGGACGAGCTCGCCGGCCTGGTGGTGCGTGAGGTCGGCAAGCCGATCACGGAGTCCCGAGGCGAGATCGCCCGGGCCGTCGCGATCCTCCGGTTCTATGCGGGCGTCGTGCTCGATCCCGAGGGCGAGTCCTATCCGCCCGCCGACGGCCGCTCGCTGCTCCTCACCCGCCGGGCTCCGCGCGGCGTCGTGGGCCTCATAACGCCGTGGAACTTTCCGATCGCGATCCCCGTCTGGAAGCTTGCTCCGGCGCTTGCGTACGGCAACGCCTGCGTCTGGAAGCCGAGCGAGCACGCGCCGGCATGCGCCGCCGTACTGACGGAGCTGCTGGCCGAGCACCTGCCAGAGGGCGTCGTCCAGCTGATCCAGGGTGGCGGCGAGGCCGGCTCCGCGCTCGTCGCGCATCCCGACGTGACGGCCGTCTCCTTCACGGGCTCCGAGCGCGTCGGCCGTGGCGTCGCTGTCGCGCTTGCCGAGCGCGGCGCTGCGGCGCAATGCGAGATGGGTGGCCAGAACGCCTCGATCGTGCTTGCCGATGCCGACATCGAGGCCGCCGCTGCGATGATCGCCTCCGCGGCGATGGGCTACGCCGGGCAGAAATGCACCGCCACCGGCCGCGTCGTCTGCGAGGCGCCCGTGCTGCCCGCGATGCGCGATGCACTGGTCGCCGCGGTCGAGCGGATGACCATCGAGCACCCCGACGATGCCGGCTGCCAGGTCGGCCCGTTGATCAGCTCGCAGGCACGGGACGCCGCCGTGGCGGCCGTCACCCGCGCGACGGAGTCCGGCGGCAGGCTGCTCACCGGCGGCCGGGTGCTCGACACGCCCGGCCATTACCTGACCCCCACGCTGATCGAGGTCGACGATCCCGGTGCCGAGATCGCGCAGCGGGAGGTGTTCGCGCCCGTCTGTGCCCTGCTCGAGGCGGCCGACGCCGGCCGGGCGGCAGAGATCTCGCGCGGCGTCCGCTACGGGCTTTCGACCGCGGTCTACACCCGGGATCTCGACCGCGCGCTCGAGCTCGTCCGCAGTCTCGACACCGGCCTCGTGCGGATCAACCAGCCCACCGCGGGCGTCGACTTCCACGTGCCGTTCGGCGGCGAGAAGGCGTCGGGATTCGGCCCCCGCGAGCAGGGCCGCGCAGCGCGGGACTTCTATACATCGACCCGCACGGTGCTCGTCTCGCCGTCGCGCTGACGCCGCCTGGTACTATCGGTCACGAGGTCTATAAGTGGCCAACGGCTCAACGGTGAAGGTGGCCGCCGACGTGGCGGCGTTCGCGTTTCTCGATGGCGCCATGCAGGTGCTGCTCGTGAGGCGCCGCTACGAACCGTACGAGAGCTACTGGGCGCTGCCCGGCGGTGGGCTCGACCCGGACGAGACGCTGGAGCAGGCCGCCGAGCGCGAGCTGCAGGAGGAGACGGGCGTCTCCGACGTCTTCATGGAGCAGCTGGCCACCTTCTCGGAGCTCGACCGCGATCCGCGGGGGCGTGTCATCTCGTGCTGCTATCTCGCGCTCGTCGACGGGGCGCGCGTCACGCTGCGCGCCGGGTCGGACGCCCGCGAGGCGGCGTGGCGCCCGCTCGAGGAGCTGCTCGGCG
Organism: Gaiellales bacterium; assembly: GCA_036403155.1. Classification (GTDB taxonomy): domain Bacteria; phylum Actinomycetota; class Thermoleophilia; order Gaiellales; family JAICJC01; genus JAICYJ01. The sequence goes on from DASWRM010000045.1 coordinate 78,124, forward strand.
AGATCGAGCGCGGCCCAGTTCTCGCATTCGACCACGACCGCATCCTCCAGTACGCGCGGCAGCGTCTCGCATACAAGCTGGAGTACCAGAACGTCGCCTGGAGCATGCTCCCCGAGCGGTTCACCATGAGCGAGCTGCGGCACGTGTACGAGGCGGGCATCGGCCGGGCGTTCGAGCCGAACAACTTCCGCCGGATCGCGCTCGGGTGGGGCGTCCTCGCGGAGGCCGGCGAGCGTCCGACCGGCGGCCGGCCCGCGACGCTCTACCGATTCGCGGAGCGCCGCCCCCAGATCCTTGCAGAGAGCGCTCGCTACCGGCGGGCGACATGAGCCTCTGCCCGCCCACCGAGCTCCTCACCGACCGCTACCAGCTCGCCATGGCCGCGTCGTACCTCGCCCAGGGGCGCGCGGACGACCGGGTCGCTTTCGAGCTGTTCGTTCGCGAGCTGCCACAGCACCGGGGCTACCTGATCGCCGCCGGCCTCGAGACCGCCGTGCGGTACCTCGAGGGCCTGCACTTCGACGAGCGCTCGCTCGAGTACCTGGAGCGCTCCCACACCTGCGACCGGCCGCTGCTCGAGGTGCTGGCCACCATCCGCTTCGAGGGCGACGTCGACGCCATGCCCGAGGGCACGGCGGCGTTCGCGACCGAGCCGCTGCTGCGCGTCGAAGGCCCGCGGCTGGTCTGCCAGCTGGCCGAGTCCTACCTGCTCAACCTGATCAACTTCCAGACGCTGATCGCCACGAAGGCCGCCCGGGTGGTGCAGGCGGCCGCCGGCCGCCCGGTGGTCGACTTCGGCTTCCGCCGCGCGCACGGCGGTGAGGCGGGCGTCCTCGCCGCGCGGAGCGCGTACATCGGCGGCGTCATCGCCACCGCGACCGTCGCGGCCGGGTTCGAGTGGGGGATCCCGACATCGGGGACGATGTCGCACAGCTACGTGATGGGGTTCCCATCGGAGCTCGACGCATACTGCGCGTTCCTGCGAGACCAGCCGGAGCGGCCGACGCTGCTGATCGACACCTACGAGACGATCGAGGGTGCGCGGCTCGCCGTGCGCGCCGCGGCGGTGACCGGTGTCACCCCGGCGGCCGTGCGCCTCGACTCGGGGGACGTCGATGCGCTCTCACGCCAGGTGCGCGCGGTGCTCGACGAGGCGGGCCTCGTGGCGACCGGAATCTTCTGCTCGGGCGATCTCGATGAGTACCGGATCGACGAGCTCGTGCAGGCCGGCGCGCCCATCGACGGATTCGGCGCCGGCACACGCCTCGTCACCGGTGGCGACGCGCCCGCGTTGGGCGGCGTCTACAAGCTGGTCGAGAGCGCGGGGCGGCCGGTCATGAAGCGGTCGTCCCGCAAGGCAACGCTGCCCGGACGGCATCAGGTCTACCGGTCGCCGGGCGGCGACACGATCGGCCTGATGGTCGAGGAGCTGCCGGGACGGCCGCTGCTCGAGCCGGTGCTTCGCGGCGGCAGGCGGGTGGCGGGCGCCCCGTCGCTCAACGACATCCGCGACCATGCGCGGCAGGGGCACGCGGCGCTTCCCGAGCGGGTGCGCGCGCTCACCGATCCGGCTACCGTCCGGGCGGCGCTCTCACCGGCCGTGGAGGCGCTGCGAGACGAGCTCATCAATGCCTGACCGGTCATCCACAGCGCTCATCGTCGTCGACGTGCAGAACGACTTCTGCCCCGGCGGCGCGCTCGGCGTCGACGGAGGCGACCGGCTCGGCAGCGCGATCGCACAGGCCGCCGAGCAGGTCGGGACGGTCGTCGCCACGCGCGACCGTCACCCGGCGAATCACATGTCGTTTCGAGACCAGGGCGGCCCCTGGCCGCCCCACTGCGTCGATGGAACCTCCGGCGCGGAGCTGCACCCATCGGTCGCCGGGCTGCGGTTCGACATCGTCCAGGACAAGGGCGGCGACGCCGGGCGCGAGCAGTACTCCGGGTTCGACGGCACGGATCTCGCCCAGGCACTCCGTGACCGCGGCGTCACGCGCGTCCTGGTGTCAGGTCTGACGACGGGCTGCGTGCGTGCGACCGCGCTCGACGCGATCCGGGCAGGTTTCGAGACGACGGTGCTCGTGGACGCCGTCGCAGCGGTCGACGTGGAGGAGGGAGGCGGCGACCAGGCTCTTCGCGATGTCAGCGCCGCCGGCGGCCGCCTCGACAAGCTGCAGCTGCTGCGCGGTCGGGACCAGCTCCAGCCGCTGCTCGCAGAGAAGGTGGAGCAGCTGCGCACGGCGGTCAACGGAGCCGGCTTCAGCCGCGTCGTGATCGGACTGTCCGGCGGGATCGACTCGTCGCTCTCGCTTGCGATCGCGGCCCGCGCTCTCGGCCCCGAGAACGTCACCGCGATCACGCTGCCGTCGCGGCATACCGAGCAGGTGCACATCGACGACGCCCGGGCCTGCGCCGCGGCGGCGGGGCTGCCGGATCAGAACTTCCTGACCGCCTCGATCGAGCCGATCCTCGAAGGCGTCAGCGCGGTGCGGCCGTCGGCGCCCGGCGATCCGCTCCGGTTCGGCAACGCGAGCGCCCGCGCCCGCATGATCGCGATCTACGACCTCGCTCAGGAGCGTCGCGCCCTGGTCATGGGGACCGAGAACCGCAGTGAGTACTTCCTCGGCTACTTCACCCGGTTCGGTGACGCCGCGTCCGACGTCGAGCCGATCTGGGACCTCTACAAGACGGAGGTCAAGCTCGCCGCCGAGCTGATGGGACAGCCGGAGGCGGTGCTGGTGAAGCATCCCACCGCGGGCCTGTGGGGCGGCCAGACCGACGAGGACGAGCTCGGATTCACCTACCGCGAGGCCGACCTCGCAATCGTCTGCCTCGAGGAGCTGCAGCTCGATGTCGGCGCGGCCGCCGAGCGCAGCGGTGTCGACCGCGAGGTCGTCGAGCGGGTGAAGGCCCGGGTCGATTCCGTCGCCTGGAAGCACCACGTCCCCTACGTGCTGTGACGCTCGACATCGACCACACCGTCGTCACGGTCACCGATTGGGAGCGGTCGAACGCGTTCTACCGCGACGTGCTGGGAGCCGAGATCGTGCCGCGCGGCCCGGTCTATGCATACCGGTTCGGCAACGCGCAGCTGAACCTGCACGGCCCGGGATTCGACGCCCATCCGTTGCCCCTGGCGCCGACGCCCGCGGGTGGGAGCGACCTGTGCTTCGTCTGGAACGGGCCGGTGCACACGGCCGTGGAGCACCTCCGGTCGCATGGCGTCGACGTCATCGAGGGCCCGGTCGAGCGCCAGGGCGCCCGCGGACTGGGCACGAGCGTGTACTTCCGCGACCCCGACGGCAGCCTGCTCGAGCTGATCAGCTACCAGGGCTGACGGCCCGCACCGCGGGTGATGCGAGGGGTGATGGGCGGCGGGGTCAGCCCCTCATGGGCAGACCCCGCCGGTGTATCGAACGCCGCCTACGCGGCGCGCAGAGGCTGCATGTCCGCCGACGCTGCCAGCTCGCGCAGCGCCTCGGCCTCCAGCTGGCGCACCCGCTCGCGGGTCAGCCCGACGATCCGGCCGATCTCCTCCAGGTTGCGCGGGTCGTTGCCGTCGAGCCCGAACCGCAGCTCGAGGATCAGGCGCTTGCGCTCGCCCAGCCGAGCCAGGCCCTCGCGCAGCTTCTCGTGGCGCAGCTGCGCCTCGGCCAGCTCCTCGGGGTTCCCGGCGTCGGGGTCGGCGATCATGTCGCCCAGCTCAGAGTCGCCGTCCTCGCCCACCGGCTCGTGCATCGAGACCGTCTTGCGCGCGAGGCTGAGCGTCTCGGCCACGGCGTCGACCGTCAGCTCCGCCGCCTTCGCGATCTCCTCGTCCGTCGGCTCGCGGCCGAGGCTCGCCTCCAGCGAGCGGCGAGACCGCTCGATGGCGCGCAGCCGGTCGGAGACGTGGACGGGCAGGCGGATGGTGCGACCGCTGTTTGCGATCGACCGCTGCACCGCCTGGCGGATCCACCAAGTCGCGTACGTCGAGAACTTGAGGTCGCGACGCCAGTCGAACTTCTCGACCGCGCGGTTCAGGCCGAGGACGCCCTCCTGGATCAGATCCAGGAACGGCACGCCCTGTCCGCGGTACTGCTTCGCGATCGACACCACCAGGCGCAGGTTCGACTCGATCATCCGGCGCTTGGCGATCAGGTCGCCGCTTTCGATCGCCTTCGCGAGCTGTACCTCTTCGTCCTTGGTCAGAAGCGGGTAGCGGCCGGCCTGCCGGAGAAACAGGTCGAGGCTGTTGGTCGTCGCGATCTCGACGTCGACCACCTCCACGCGCTCCTCGGGAGCCGGCGGCTCCACGATGTCGATGCCGAGGCCCGACAGCTCGTCCCGCAGCGCCTGGACGTCATCTGCATCGAGGTCGATCTCCTGGGCCAGTCCGAGCAGCTCGTCCTCGTACAGGACGCCGCGCTCTTGGCCGAGCTCGACAAGGAGCCGGGCTTCCGGCTCGATGACGACCTGGTCAGTCATTCCACTCTCCTCGCTCACGTGTTCAGGGCGCGCCGGTCGCCCGGCTGCCGCGTTGCTCTTAACGTTCGTTCTGGCCACGCTATTCCCGCCCCGATGCCGGTTCAGGTTCTACGTCGAACCGGTTGGCGCCGGATTAAGCGTGCCGGCTGATGATCGACCACACGTCGGATAGACCCCGTCCCATCCCGGGCCCGTGTTCACCGTATCCCGCCCGGCAAACCCGGATAATCCCCGGTTTGAGGTGATCGTAGGCCCAATATATCCCCCGCCGGCCGCGAAGGATAGGGGGTACGAACGGCCCGAACGCAGTTCTTACGCCGTCTTAACCGGAGATACGCACGGCGCCGTCGTACACGGCCGAATACCAGGAATCGTTGAGGTTCCCGTACTGCACGACCGTGCCCGTGTGCGGTGCGTGGATGAAGACGCCGCCGCCGATGTAGATGCCGACGTGGTCGAGGTTGTAGAAGAAGACCAGGTCGCCCGGCGCAAGGTCGCTGCGCGAGACATGCGCTCCCGAGCCCCACAGCGAGCCGGTGTAGTGAGGCAGCGAGACGCCCAGCTGCCCGTACACGTAGACGACGAGGCCGGAGCAGTCGAAGCCCGAGGGACTGGCGCCGCCCCACACGTAGGGGACGCCGAGGTAGCGCTGCGCCACGGCCGCCGCCTGCTGGCCGAGGGTGCCCGCGGGCGGTGGGTTGTAGCTCCCGCCGCCGCCACCGTCACCACCGCCGCCACTGCTGCCCCCGCCGCCGGATGACTCCTGCTGCTGCTGCGCCACCGCCGCGGCCCGGCGCGCCGCTGCCGCGGCCCGCGCCCGGTCGCGCTGGGCGATCAGCCGGCGGAGGTTCCCCTTGACGGAGCCGAGCAGCTGCTGTCGCTGGTGGAGCTGGCTCTCGATCGCGGCCTTCTGCGCGCGCTTCTGCGCGACCAGCCTGGTCGCGGCCGCCTCGTCCTTCTTGAGCTGAGCCTGGCGGGTCGCGATCTCGTGCTCCGCCGTGGTCACCGCGTCGAGCAGTTCGTGCTCCGACTTCGCCACGCGCTGGACGTACTCCACCCGGTTGACGAGATCGGTGAACGAGCCGGAGCCGAGCACGTAGGCGGCCGGGTCGTCGTTGCCGTTGCCCTTGTAGGCACCGACGAGGAACTCGGCGAGCTGTGCCTGCGCCACCTTCAGGTTATGGCGGGCCACCCTCAGCCGGATGGTGTTCTCATGGATCTGCCCGCGTACGTCGGACAGGTGCTGGCGGGCGCCGTCGTAGGCGTTGATGGACGCCTCGAGCTTCACGTCGAAGGCGTTCAGCTGCTGCTCGATGCTCTGGATCTCGGCGCGCGTCTGGCTGATCTTGTCCGCCTGCGCAGGGCCGGCCAGCGCGGCAACGGCACACGCCGTCACCGTCGCCAGGATCCCGGTGCGCCGCGCCCACGTGCCCCTGTGAGGACGCCGCCGTTGTCCGGTCAGCATCGGCATGGGCGCGGACTCTACCAGCCTGGAGTGACGACAACAACGACAGCACGCAGATGTTTACGAGCAGCTAACAGTCGAGATTGTTCTGCGGGTTACACGTTCGGCGGCGGGTGAAGTGGCTGCAAACCCGCGGGTTGCCGCCCGTCGTTGACACGGTGGGGGAAAGTGGGGTATTGTGGGTCGAAATGGGAGACCCGCCCTGTGCTGCTCGGCGAATACGCACAACGACTTGATGCCAAGAACCGCCTCACCCTTCCCGCAAAGCTGCGGTCATCCTTTGCGGAGGGCGTTGTGGTCACCAAGGGCCTCGACGGCTGCCTGTTCGTCTTTCCGCGCAGCAGCTGGGGCTCGTTCGTCGCGGCGCGGCTGGAGCGGCTGGACCCGTTCAGCCGCGAGGCGCGCCGGCTCAGCAGGTGGTTCTACGGCGGCGCGAACGAGTGCGAGCTGGACGGGCAGGGCCGCATCATGCTGACGCAGTCGCTGCTGCAGCACGGAAAGCTGGACAAGGACATCGTCGTCGCCGGCGCGCGCGACTACCTCGAGGTGTGGGACGCGGGGGAGTGGGAGCGCGTGCAGGCAGAATCCGAGGGGAGCGTGGAGGATGTTGCCGAACGTCTCTCACAGCCGTAGCGCTGCCATGGATCATGTCCCCGTTCTCGCGTCGGAGGTTGCCGAGCTGCTCGACCTGCAGCCCGGGGACACCGTGGTCGACGGAACGTTCGGCGCGGGAGGACACGCCGCCCTGCTCGAGCCTCAGCTCCACGGAAACGGCTGCTACATCGCGATCGACCGCGATCCCGAGGCGGAGCTGCACTACAGGACGTTCGCCGCAGAGGCCGCGGCCCCGACGCGCTTCATCCAGGGCAACTTCGCGCTCGTCATGCGCAACCTGGCGGCGGCCGGCACGACCGTCAACGCCGTGCTGCTCGACCTCGGCATCTCCTCCATGCAGGTCGACCGGCCCGAGCGGGGTTTCAGCTACGCGGCCGACGCGCCGCTCGACATGCGCATGGATCCCGGCGGCGACCTGACGGCGGCCGACATCGTGAACGAGTGGGACGAGCGCGAGATCGCCCAGACGCTGCGCGAGTACGGCGAGGAGCGGTTCTCGCGGCAGATCGCCCGCGCCATCGCCCGGCGCCGAGCGCGCGAGCCGTTCGGCCGCACCGGCGACCTCGTCGACGTGATCAAGTCTGCGATACCGACGCCGAGCAGGTTCGGACAGGGGCATCCGGCGAAGCGGTCGTTCCAGGCGCTGCGGATCGCGGTGAACGACGAGCTCGAGTCGCTGCGCGAGGCTCTCGATCTGGCGCTCGAGCTGCTCACGCCGGGCGGGCGCATCGCAGTCATCAGCTTCCACTCGCTGGAGGACCGCATCGTCAAGCGGTTCATCCGCGACGGCGCGCGCGGCTGCACCTGCCCGCCGGACTTTCCGATCTGCGTATGCGGTCACGAGCCGCTGCTCCGTGCGCTGACCACGCGCGCCGTCGTGCCCAGCGTGGATGAGCGGTGCGTGAATCCGCGCTCCGCCTCCGCGAAGCTCCGCGCCGCCGAACGGACGCCGGCCGGGTGAGCCTCGCAGCCCCCGCACCGGCACGCCCGCCTCGCACGCGGCGCAAGCCGGCGGCACAGCCGCCCAGGCGTCCTCGGGCGGCGGGCAAGCAGGCGCTCGCACGACCGCGCAGCGGGCGCTCCCCGGTTGGCGCGGGCGTCGTGTGGGTGCTCGTCATCGCGACGCTGCTCGGCGGGGTGGTGGCGCTGAACGTCGGCGCGCTCCGAAACTCGATCGAGGCGAGCCGCGTCTCCGGCCAGGTGGCGGAGCTGCGAGCTCAGAATCAGGCACTGCAGTCGAACATCGCCCAGGACTCCGGGATCGGCCGGATCAGCCTGCAGGCCAAGCGGCTGGGCATGGTGCAGGCCGAGCCGGCCAAGCGCGACTTCCTGCGGCTGCACCCGGTGGCGCGCCATACGACGCGGACGGTGCTCGCCCGTGGACCGGCGGCGCACGTCCCGCCGGCCGGCCGGTCGCAAAGGACGCCGTGACCAGGCAGGCGAGGCAGCGCCTGAGGCTGATCGTCACGCTGTTCGGGCTTGCGTTCGCGATGGTCGTCGGGCGAGCCGTCTACATCCAGGTCGTGCAGGCGGACGCGCTCGCGGCGCGCGCTCACGGACAGCAGAGCAGCACCGTGGTCATGCGCACGCCGCGCGGCGAGATCGTCGACCGTGACGGAAACCTGCTCGCGGAGGACGTGCCGTCGAAGGACGTGTGGTTCCATCCGGCCGAGATCGACGATCCGGCGCAGACCGCGTCGTACGTCGCACAGAAGCTGGGCTACACGCTGAAGCACCGGAAGCAGCTGATGCGTGAGGTCAAGCATCTCACCGGCCTCCTGACAGCCCCGCACACGACCGACCCGCGCGCGCAGTCCCGCCTGCTGCAGCAGGTCGATCCGACGCTGGCGAGCGAGATCATGGCGTCCAGGCCGCCGGGCCTGTTCCTGATGAACTCGGTTCGGCGCACCTACCCCTCCAAGAAGCTCGCATCGCAGCTGCTCGGGTTCGTCGACGTCGACGACGACGGGGCGAACGGCGCGGGGATCGAGCAGCAGTACAACCGCTATCTGACCGGCCGCAGCGGCCGGAAGCTCGAGGTGCGCGGGCCGGGCGGCATCTCGCTCGACACGGTGGTCGTCCGGCAGGTCGAGCGCGCCCACCGCGTCCAGCTGACGATCGACCGCTCTGTTCAGCACAAGGTGCAGTCCGTGCTCGACGCGACCGTACGCACCACGCGTGCGCACACCGCCACCGCGATCGTGCTCGATCCCCGAAGCGGCGAGGTGCTCGCGATGGCGACCGCCCCGGGGTACGACAACAACACGGTGCACGACCTGTCCGCGCCCGAGTTCGCCCGGGATTCGCACAACATGGCCGTCGAGTACTCCTACGAGCCAGGTTCCACGTTCAAGGTCGTGACGTTCGCCGCCGCGCTGACCGCCGGAATCATCACGCCCGACACCGAGTTCCGGAACCTGCCCTACAGGCTGCGGGTCGGCGACCGCGTCATCCACGACGACATGGCGCGCGGGCCGATCTCGCTGACGGCCTCCCAGATCCTCCAGCAGTCGAGCAACGTCGGCACCGTCACGATCGCCGAGATGGTGCAAAAGAACCTGCTGTACTCGTGGATCCGCAGGTGGGGGTTCGGCCGCCCCAGCGGCATCGGCCTGCATGAGGCGAACCCCGCCCTGCTTCAGCCCGCCGACTGGTATTCGTCCTCGATCGGCAACATCCCGATCGGCCAGGGCATCGCCGTCACGCCGCTGCAGATGGCCGCCATGTACGCCGGCATCGCTAACGGCGGCGTGATGGTGCAGCCGCACGTGATCAAGCGCATCTCCGGAGAGCCGGCGCCGAAGGTGGTGCGGCGCCGGATCCTCAGCCCGGAGGTCGACCACACGCTGGTGGGCATGCTGAAGGGCGTGGTCGACACGGCGGCCGGCACCGGCGTGCGAGCTCGTGTCCCCGGCTACACCGTGGCCGGCAAGACCGGCACCGCGCAGAAGGCGCTCGCGCACGGCCTGGGGTACTCCAAGCGCAACTACGTCGCCTCGTTCGTCGGGTTCCTGCCGGCCGACGACCCGCGCGTCGAGGTGATGGTCGTGGTGGACTCGCCGCGGACGAACATCTTCGGCGGCTACGTCGCGGCGCCGGCGTTCCAGCAGATCGCGACGTTCCTCACCAAGGACCTGGCGATCCCGCCCGACCGGCCGCGATAGGTTCTAACCTCCGCCCGGTTTGGAACTGTCGAACCTGATCCAGGCGATCGGGCCGCTCGAGATACGGGGCACTGCGACCGGCGACGTCACGTCACTCACGTACGACGCCGAGACGGTCGAGCCCGGCGCCCTGCATTTCTGCGTGCCGGGGTTCCGCGCGGACGGCCATGACTTCGCCGCGCGCGCCGCGGAGCGGGGCGCGATCGCGCTCGTCGTCGAGCGCTGGGTCGAAGTCGAGCTGCCGCAGCTGCGGGTGGCGGCGGCGCGGAGCGCGATGGGACCGGCTGCGGATGCGTTCTACGGGCACCCGAGCCACGCGCTGGACGTGGTCGGCATCACGGGCACCAACGGCAAGACGACCACCGCCTTCCTGATGTACGCCATCCTCAACGCCGCGGGACTGCGGCCGGGGCTGCTGGGCACCGTCGAGTCGCGGATCGGCGGCGAGGTGGCGCCGGTCAAGCGCACGACGCCGGAGAGCATCGACCTGCAGGCGCTCTTCCGGGCGATGCTGGACGCCGGCGACCAGAGCTGCGCGATGGAGGTGTCCTCACATGCGCTCGAGCTGGGACGCGTGGCCGGGACGCGCTTTGCCGCCGCCGGCTTCACGAACCTGACGCAGGATCACCTGGACTTCCATCCGACGATGGAGGACTACTACGCGGCCAAGCGCCGGCTGTTCCAGGCCGGCGAATGGCCCGCGGCCGTCAACCTCGCCGACGGGTACGGCCGCCGCCTCGCCCGCGAGGCCAACGGCCCCGTGCTGACATACGCGGCGCATGGCGACGAGGCCGCCGTGCGGCCGAATGCGCTCGAGATCGGGGCGGGTGGCGCCATCTCGCTGATCGCGCTCACCCCGCGCGGCCTCCTGCCGCTCGACGTGCGCCTGCGGGGCGACTTCAACGTCGAGAACGTGCTCTGTGCGGTCGCGCTGGCGGAGCTGCTCGAGCTGCCGCACGAGGCCGTCCGGGCCGGCGTCGCGGCCGTGCACGGGGTCCCCGGCCGCTTCGAGCCGGTGGACGCGGGCCAGCCGTTCACCGTTCTGGTCGACTACGCCCATACGCCCGACTCGCTCGAGAACGTGCTCACGGCCGCCCGCCGGATCACCGGCGGCTCGCTGATCGTCGTGTTCGGAGCCGGCGGCGACCGCGATCGGGGGAAGCGGCCGCTGATGGGCGCGGTTGCCCGCCGGCTGGCCGACCGGGCGATCGTCACGACCGACAACTCGCGCAGCGAGGATCCCGCGGCGATCGCGGACGAGATCGCCGGCGGCGTCGACATGGAGGTGGAGCTCGACCGGCGTGCCGCCATCGCCATGGCCGTCGCCGCCGCGCAGCCGGGCGACGTCGTGGTGATCGCCGGCAAGGGCCACGAGCAGGGACAGCAGCTCGCCGACCGCACGCTGCCGTTCGACGACCGCGTCGCCACCCGCGAGGCGCTCGAACAGCTCGAGAGCTCCGCATGATCGAGCTGCGCACGGCCGAGATCGCCGAGCTCACCCGCGGTGACTCGCATGCGGACGCGATCGTCACCGGCGTGACGGTCGATTCCCGCGCCGTGCAGCCCGGCGACCTGTTCGTGGCGCTCGCCGGGGAGCGGGCCGACGGCACCGCCTTCGCAGACCAGGCACTGGGCGCCGGAGCGGCCGCGGCGCTGGTCCGCCGCGGCGCGGAAGGGCCAGGCCGCATCGCGGTCGACGACCCGCTTGCGGCGCTCGGCGTGCTCGCCCGAGAGGTGCGGCTGCGGTCGCGTGCGCGCGTCGTCGGCATCACCGGGTCGACCGGCAAGACGTCGACAAAGGACATCCTCGCGGCTCTCGTGCGCCCGCACGCTGCTGTCGTGGCCAGCCGGCAGAACGAGAACAACGAGCTCGGCGTCCCGCTCACGCTGACGCGGATCGACGTTGCCACCGAGGTCGCGGTCGTCGAGATGGCCATGCGCGGCCTCGGCCAGATCGCGTACCTCGCCGAGATCGCCCGCCCGCAGATCGGCATCGTCACGGGCGTCGGGCCGGTGCACCTGGAGCTGCTGGGGACGGTCGAGAACGTTGCCGCGGCAAAGGCGGAGCTGCTCGAGGCGCTGCCCGCGGACGGCGTCGCCATCGTGCCGTTCGCAGAGCCGCTGCTCGATCCGCACGTCGAGAGGCTGGACTGCACGGTCGTGACGTTCGGGGCGGCTCCCGGGGCCGACGTGAGGCTGCTCGATTTCCGGCCGGGCGCGGGGCAGGGCGAGGCGGAGATCGACGTTCGCGGTCGAACCTTGCGGGTGTCCGTGACGTTCACCGCGCCCCACAATGCGATCAACCTGACGGCGGCGCTCGCGGCCTACGAGTCGCTCGGCTTGCCGCTGGACGACGTGGCCGCGGACCCGCTCGACGTCGCGTTCTCGCGCTGGCGCGGCGAGGAGCTGCCGCTGCCGGGAGGTGGGCTGCTGATCGCCGACTGCTACAACGCGAACCCCACCTCCATGCGGGCCGCCCTCGAGCACCTGGCGGCGGTGTCCCACGGACGCCGCCGGGTTGCCGTGCTGGGGGACATGGCCGAGCTCGGCGAGGGTGCGGACGCCTACCACGAGCAGGTCGGCGTCACGGCGGCCGAGCTGGGAATCGACCAGGTGGTGGCCGTCGGGCGCCGAGCCCGCCTGTACGGCGGGCGGTGGTTCGCGACGGTCGACGACGCCCGCGAGGCGCTGGCCGGCTTGATCCAGCCCGGTGACGTCGTGCTTGTCAAGGCCAGCCGGTCGATGGGGCTCGAGGCGCTGGTGGAGGCGATCGAGCCGTGAAGCTCGTCCTGCTCGCCGGCGTGATCGCCATGCTGCTCTCGATCGCGGCGGGGCCTGCGTTCATCGCCTTCGTCCGGCGCAACTCGCTCGGGCAGCCGATCCGCGAGGACGGGCCGGCCGGGCACATGTCCAAGCAGGGAACGCCGACGATGGGCGGCCTGGTGCTGCTCGCGTGCTCGCTCGTCACGTTCGCGGTATTGACGAAGCGGACGACCCCTGCGCTGACCGTCGCGGGCGTGGCGCTCGCGTGCGCGGCGATCGGGTTCGTCGACGACTGGTTCAAGATGGCGCACCGCCGGTCGCTCGGGCTGTCGGGCCGGTGGAAGATGCTGGGGCTGGTGGCGGTGACCGCGGCGCTCGGCTACGTCGCCGACCGGCAGCACCTCTCGACCGACGTGTACCTCCCGCTGCTCGACTTCCGGATCGATCTCGGCCCGCTCTACTACGGCCTGCTGTTCCTGGTCGTTGCCGGTGGAGCAAACGCGGTCAATCTGACCGACGGCCTCGACGGCCTTGCCGCCGGCACGATGACCATCGCCATGCTCACCTACACGGCGATGATGGTGGTCGCGTTCCTCTCGCCCGGCGGCCTCACCCCGGAGGGGGCCGCGAGCCGGATCGACCTGGCCATCATGGGCGCCGCGCTGGTCGGCGGATGCGTCGGCTTCCTCTGGTACAACGCGTACCCGGCGGACGTGTTCATGGGGGACACGGGATCGTTCGGGCTGGGCGGGGCGCTGGCCGCGATGGCGGTGTTCACCAAGACCGAGTTCCTGCTCGTGCTGATCGGCGGCGTGTTCGTGATCGAGGCGCTGTCGGTGGCGATCCAGGTGCTGTTCTTCAAGGCGACACGGCGGCGCGTGTTCCTGATGGCGCCGATCCACCACCACTTCGAGATGCTCGAGTGGACGGAGAACAAGATCATCGTCCGCTTCTGGATCCTCGCCTCGATCTGCGGCGCCAGCGGGTTCGTCCTGTACTACCTCGCCTACTCGAAGTTCCGGTGAGCGGCGAGCGCTACGTCGTCCTCGGGCTTCGCCGGTCCGGGCTGGCGGCATGCGAGGCGATCCGGCGGATGCATCCGGACGCGCGCGTGCAGTCGGCCGACGACGCGCCCGGCGTCGATCGAGACAGGCTCGCGGCGGCCGGCGTCGAACTCGTTCCGCGAGGCGAGATCGTGTCGATGCAGGGAGCAACAGCACTGGTGAAGTCGCCCGGCGTGCCGGGCGGTCATCCCCTGGTGGAGGCGGCGCGTGCCGCCGGCGTGCCGGTCTGGAGCGAGGTCGAGCTGGCCTACCGGTGGCTCGAGAACCCGATCATCGGGATCACCGGCACGAACGGCAAGACCACGACCACCGAGCTGGTCGGTGCGATGCTGCGCGCCGGGAACATCCCGGTCGAGGTGGCGGGCAACGTCGGCCGCCCGCTCAGCGAGCTGCCCGGAAGGATCGATCCGGCAGCTTGGATCGTGTGCGAGCTGTCGAGCTTCCAGCTGGAGGACATCGACAGGTTCCGAGCGCGCGTCGGGGTGATCCTGCAGGTGACGCCGGACCACCTGGACAGGCACGGCAGCTTCGCGCAGTACGTCGCCGCGAAGCTGAGGCTGTTCGAGAACCAGACGCCGGACGACACGGCGGTGCTGAACGCCGACGACCCGGTGCTGCGCGACGCCGACCTGCCTGGCCACGGCCGCCGAATCTGGTTCAGCCGCGACCGGTCCGACCGGGTCGACTGGGAACATTCGGCGATCCGTGGTGACCACAACCTCGAGAACGCCCTGGCCGCCGCGGCGGCCGCGGAGGCCGTCGGCGTGCCGCGAGAGGCCCGCGACCAGGCCCTGCGCGGGTTTGAGGCGCCTCCGCACCGGCTGCAGACCGTCGCCCGCCGCGAAGGCGTGCTGTTCGTCGACGACTCGAAGGCCACGAACCCGGAGGCCGCGATCAAGGCGCTGACCGCGTACGGCGATGGCGTCCACCTCATCCTCGGCGGATCGCTGAAGGGCTCGTCCTTCGCTCCGCTCGCGGACGCGATCGCACGCGGGCCGGTGGTCTCGGTCGACGTCTACGGCGAGGCGGCGGCGGCGATCTCCGAAGCGCTGTCGGCTGCGGCCGTCCCCCACAGGCGTCACCCGCATATGGACGACGCCGTGAGGGCGGCCGCGTACGGAGCGCACACGGGGGACGTCGTGCTGCTGTCGCCGGCGTGCGCGAGCTTCGACGAGTTCCGCGACTACGCGGAGCGCGGCGCGGCGTTCGCTTGCCTTGCGCTGGAGGTGCCGGTTGGTCGCTGACGTCCAGCGCGTGCGGCGGCGCGCCGCGCAGTCGAGCCCGCAGCTCGAGTACCACCTGCTGATGCTTGTCACCCTCGGCCTCGTCGCCTTCGGGCTGATCATGGTCTACAGCGCGTCCAGCGGGACGGCCGTCGTGACCGGGCACGATCCGGCCGGCACGCTCGTGAGGCAGGCGGTGTACGCGGCGGTCGGCGTGGCCGGCATGCTCGTGCTCGCCCGGTTCTCGTACCGTCGCCTGCGCTACTTCGCCGCCCCGATCCTGTTCGGGACGATCGCGCTGCTGATCGCGGTGAAGGTGCCCGGAATCGGCGTCAACATCAAGGGCGCCCAGCGCTGGATCTACGTCGGGCCGATCTCGCTCCAGCCCTCCGAATTCGCGAAGGCGGCGGTGTTGATCTTCGTCTCGGCCGTGCTCGCCTCCCGCCGCCGCCCGCCGCGGACGGTGGTGCAGCTGTTCAACCCGGTGGGCGCCGTCGTCCTGCTCGTCCTGCTGCTGATCCACTCCGAGCCCGACCTCGGCACCTCGATCGCCATCGCGGTGATGGTGTGCGGGGTGCTGCTCGTGGCCGGGACGCCGCTGCGGCTGTTCAGCAGCGTGGCGCTGGTCGGCGTGCTCGCCGTCGCATACACCGTGGCCCGCGAGCCGTACCAGATGGACAGGATCCGCACGTTCCTGGATCCATGGAAGGATCCGGCCGGGGCCGGCTATCAGAGCATCCAGGCGCTCTACGCGCTCGGCTCGGGCGGCATCACCGGTGTCGGGATCGGCAACGGCACGCAGAAGATCGGCTTCCTGCCCGAGGCTCCCACGGACATGATCGGCGCCGTGATCGGCGAGGAGCTGGGACTGATCGGCATCCTCGGCGTTACGCTCGCCTTCGCGGTCTTCACGTACTGCGGATTCCGGATCGCGATGCGGTCGAAGGATCCCTTCGGGACGTACCTCGTCGCGGGGGCGACGACGCTCATCGCCGGGCAGGCGATCGTCAACTTCGGCGCGGTGCTCGGCTTCCTGCCGCTGACGGGTGTTCCGCTGCCGCTGATAAGCTCGGGCGGGTCGAGCCTTGTGGTGATGCTGAGCCTGGTCGGGGTGATGCTGAACGTGGCCGACTCCAGCGCCGCAGCCGGCGCCTCCGCAAAGCCCCGCAGCGAGACCAGGGATGGCACAGCCACAGAACCGAGGCCAAAGCCGAAGCCGGCGCGTGCTGATAGCAGCCGGCGGCACGGCGGGGCACGTCGTGCCGGCGCTGGCGGTGGCCGCCGAGCTGCGGGCTAGGGGCGCCCACGTCGAGTTCGCGGGCGGCGACCGGATCGAGGCGCAGCTCGTGCCCGAGGCCGGATACGTGCTGCACCGCTACCCGATCAGCGGGTTCCCGCGGCGGCCGACGCCGAAGCTGGCAGCGGCGCTGTGGCGCGCCGGCCGCGCGCCGTTCCGCTGCAGGCAGATCATCCGTGGCGTCGAGCCGGACGTCGTCTTCGGCGCCGGCGGGTACGCCTCCGGCCCGGTGCTCGCTGCGGCGCGGAGCGCGGGCGTGCCGTCGGCGCTGCTCGAGGTCGATGCCCACATGGGGCTCGCCAACCGGATGGCTGCGCCGCTCGTCGACCGCGTGTTCCTCGCCTTTCCGATCGACGGCAAGCGACCGCCGCACTACGTCGTCACCGGGCGGCCGCTGCCGGTTCCGCCCGACGGGGACCACGACACGCCGCTCGACTCGACCCGGCCGCTGGTGCTGGTCTTCGGCGGCAGCCTCGGCGCCCGCACGCTGAACGAGGCGGCCGCGGGCGCATGGGCGGCGGATGACCCCGGCTACGACGTCGTCCTCGTCACCGGCCCGCGCGACCACGACCGCTTCCGCGGGGCCGCGAGCGCTCGGTACCACGTCCTCGACTACACCCCCCACCTGCGGTCGTACCTCGAGCAGGCCGATCTGGTCGTCGCGCGCGCGGGCGGCTCGGTGTTCGAGATCGCGGCCGCCGGCAAGCCGGCGATTCTCGTACCCTCCCCGAACGTGACGGCCGATCATCAGACCACCAATGCAGAGCACTTCGCCCTCGGCGGCGCCGCGGTGCTCCTCCCGGATGCCGATCTCACTCCGACGCGGCTGCGCCAGGAGGTGCAGGCGCTGCTCGCCGATCCGGAGCGGCGCGAGCGAATGTCGGTCGCTGCCCGGTCGCTCGCGCGTCCGGACGCTGCCGCGGCGATCGCGGACGGCCTCCTGGAGCTGGCACGATGAACTGGTCGGAACGGAAGCTGCACATGCTGGGGATCGGCGGCGCTGGGATGTCGGCGCTGGCAACGGTCGCCTACGCCTGGGGTGCGGACGTGACCGGGTGCGACCGGGCGCCGTCCGCGTACTCGGAGCGGCTCGAGCGGTTCGGCGTGCCGGTCGCCTACGACCACGATCCGGCCCACCTCGTCGACGGGATGGAGCTGGTCGTGTCGTCCGCGATCCCGGCCGCGGAGCCGGAGCTCCTGGCCGCGCGCGACATGGGCCTGCCCCGGCTGCACCGGGCGCAGCTCCTGGCCGAGATGGTGGCGTCGCGCCGGTCGGCCTGCGTCGCGGGTGCGCACGGCAAGACGACGACCGCCGCGATGATCGCGTACGCGGCGGTGCAGCTCGGCCTCGACCCGACGTACCTCGTGGGCGGAGACGTTCCACAGCTCGGCGGCAACGCCGGGCCGGGCGGCGGTGCGGTGCTGGTCGCCGAGGCGGACGAGTCCGACGGCTCGCTGTCGCTGCTGCGGCCGCGCGTGGCGGTCGTGACGAATATCGAGCTGGACCACCACACGCGGTTCGCCTCGGCCGCCGAGGTCGAGCGCCTGTTCGCCGAGTGGACGACCGAGCTGCCGGCGTCGGGTGCGCTGGTGCAGCACGAGTCCCTGTCGCTGGCGACCCAGGCGCAGAGCGAGCGGTTCGGGTACGGCGACGTCGAGTGGCAGGTGAGCGCCGTCGAACAGGACGCGGGGCAGACCGGGTACTGGCTGCGGACGCCGGACGGCACGCCGCTGCACGTCACGCTCGCACTCCCCGGCGCGCACAACGCTCTCAACGCCACCGCGGCGATCGCGGCACTCAACCACCTCGCCGGCACCGAGCCGGCCGAGGCGGCCGAGGCGCTCTCGGACTTCACCGGTGCCGGCCGCAGGTTCGAGCTGCGCGGGGAGCGGGCGGGCGCCTGGATCGTCGACGACTACGCACACCACCCGACCGAGGTTGCGGCGACGATCGAGGCCGCGCGCGCGTGGGCGCCGGGCCGCGTCGTGGTCTGCTTTCAGCCGCACCTGTTCTCGCGCACCGAGGCGCTCGCCTTCGAGTTCGGCAAGGCGCTGGCGGCCGCCGACGAGGTGGTCGTGACCGAGATCTACGGCGCCCGCGAGGAGCCGGTAGAGGGCGTCACGGCGAAGCTGGTCGTCGACGCGGTCAGCGAGCGGCGCCCAGGGATGCCACTTGCCTACGAGCCGACGCTGGACGCGGGGGCGCGGTACCTGCGGGGGCGGATCCGCCGCGGCGATCTCGTCGTCACCATGGGGGCGGGTGACGTCCGGCGGGTCGGCGACCTGCTGCTGGAGCAGGGGTGACGGCGCCGCCGGCGTTCGTCGAGCGTGACGTGCCGATCGCGCGGTTGACCACCGTGGGCACCGGCGGCCCGGCCCGGTTCTTCGCACGCCCGGAGACGCTCGCCCAGCTGGAGGAGCTGCTGGTCTGGCGGACGAGCACGGGGCTCGACATGACCGTGATCGGCCTCGGCTCCAACCTGCTCGCGGCGGATGACGGCTTCGACGGCCTGGTCGTCCGTCTGGCCGGCGAGCTGGCCGCCATCGAGCGCGACGGCGGCGCGGTGCACTGCGGAGGCGGCGCCTCGCTGGCGGCGGTGGTGAAGCGGGCGACCGGGTGGGGGCTGTCGGGCATCGAGTTCGGCTGCGCGATCCCCGGCACGGTCGGCGGCGCGGTGCGGATGAACGCGGGCGCATACGGCGGCGAGATCTGCGATGTGCTCGAGCGGGCGCTGGTCGTCGATGGAGAGCACGTGCGGGAGGAGAGCCCGGCGGGCCTCGGGATGCGCTACCGCCACTCGAACGTCGGGCCGGAGGAGGTGGTGGCGTGGGCGCACATACGCCTGCAGCCGGACGATCCGGCTCGCATCGCGGCGACCGTGCGGGACATGCAGCGGCGCCGCAAGGAGGCGCAGCCCTCCGGGGTGCGGACGTTCGGCAGCGTCTGGAAGAACCCGTCCGACGAGGTCACGGCGGGGCGGCTGCTCGAGTCCTGCGGGCTCAAGGGCTTCCGCGTCGGCGGCGCGCGCATCTCGCCGGTGCATGCCAACTTCATCGAGAATGTCGGCGAGGCCCGGTCGGCGGACATCGTCGCGCTGATGGCCGAGGCCCGCCGTCGCGCCCGCGAGCACGGCGTCGAGCTCGAGCACGAGGTGCAGATGGTCGGCCCGATCCGGCTGCCCGAAGGCTGAGGGCGCGCCTCAGGTGTTCCCGCACTCCGTGAAGCCGTAGCGCGACGCGATCGTGCTGGCTCGGTTCAGGTACTTCGCGCCCCTGGCCTGGGCGTCGTTGATCTGGCTCTGGTTGCCCGTGCGCGTGGCCTGCTCGACGTCCGACTCGAACGCGAGCGCGCGATCCACGGAATCGAGCATCCGCTCGATGGTGGCGCTGTCTCCGGCCGGCGGCCGGAGTGCGCGCAGGTGGACGACGACTCCGCGCTCGAGCGCGTACACGCGCCTGACGTAGCCGGCCAGCTGCGCCGAGGACTGTGGCTGGGGAATGGCGTCCTCAGCCTTCGATGCCTTGAGGCACATGGCGTCGGCCTTCGTGATGTAGGCGTCCTTCGACATCATCTGCGCCGAGGAGCTGCTGCCTGCGCCGCAGGCGGCCAGCGACAGCGTGGCGGTGGCGGCGAGCAGGGCGGTGAGGGTGCGTGGCGTGTTCATGCCCGGTGTTCGCAGACGGGCAGGTATCGGTTCGCCGCCGACGAACTCACCTTCGTGCAGATCGTCTCCGGTATCGACGACGCGCTCCTCGTCCGCCGCCGCGAGCTGATGCGGGCGCAGGGGCGCCGCCGGCTGGTCATCCTGCTTGCCGTGCTCGGCACGCTGGCGGCGCTCGGCGGCTACAAGCTGCTCGCCATGTCATCTGCCTTTGCCGTCGACCACGTCACGGTCGAGGGCGCGCCGGCCGGCCTCCAGAGCGACATCCAGGCGGCCGTGTCCGACGCGGCGTCGGGCCGCAACCTGCTGAACGTCGACCGCGGCGCGATCGCCCACCGGCTGGCGTTGATGCCCTATGTGAAGTCGGTCTCCGTCGACCGTGCGTTCCCCCACACGCTCGCGGTGACCGTGCAGGTGGAACATCCCGCCGTCGCCGTCGAGAGCGCCAAGACCTCGTACCTCGTCGCGGGCGACGGGCGGGTGCTCGAGTCACGCACGACGCCGCCGAAGCGCCTGCCACGTGTCCTCCTGTCCTCAGCGTCGACGCTGCTGGTCGGGCGGAGCAGCGGCGACGCCGACGTGCAGGCGGCACTGGCCGTGCTCGGCCAGGCGCCGCACGACTTCGGGGCGCGCGTCGGGCGCATCACCGAGCTGATCCCGCACGGCGGCGCCATCACGGCAGTCGTCGGGAAGCGGCTGAAGCTGCGGCTCGGTGCCCCCGACCAGCTCGGACTGAAGCTGGCCGTGGTGGAACGCGTGATGCGGCGGATCACCCACCAGCAGCGCGCGGAGGTGGCGTACATCGACGTCTCGGCGCCAGGTCGTCCGGCTTACGGACTGCGCTCAACCTTAGCCTCAAGTTGAACGTGAGCGTTCGTCGGGTAACCTTCGCCTTGACACCGAGGGTTGCGAGGGGTACCCTGGCCCGGATGCCCCGCGCCGACCGGTCAGATTCCGGCTCGCCGTGCGGGCTCAACGTGTTTTTGGGACTACGCTCAGGTTGACCCTGAGGTAGAGATCTGTGACGGAGGTATCGCAACCATGAGGGATCAGAGCGGGAACTACCTGGCCGTGATCAAGGTCGTCGGCGTCGGCGGCGGGGGCACCAACGCGGTGAACCGCATGGTCGACGCCGGCCTTCGCGGCGTGGAGTTCATCGCCGTGAACACCGACGCGCAGGCGCTGCTGATGTGCGATGCAGACGTGAAGATCCACATCGGCTCGAAGATCACCCGCGGCCTCGGCGCCGGCGCCGACCCGGCGATCGGCCGGGAGGCGGCGATGGAGAGCCGGGACGAGCTGAAGGAGGCGCTGAAGGGCGCCGACATGGTGTTCGTGACCGCCGGCAAGGGGGGCGGCACCGGCACGGGCGCCGCTCCGGTGATCGCCGAGATCGCCCGCGAGCTCGGCGCCCTCACCGTCGGCGTGGTCACCCGCCCGTTCAACTTCGAGGGACAGAAGCGCGGCGACCAGGCCGACCAGGGCATCCGGACGCTCCGCGAGAAGGTCGACACGCTGATCATCATCCCCAACGAGAAGCTGCTGCAGGTCGTCGAGAAGCGCACCTCGATCGTCGACGCCTTCCGCATCGCCGACGACGTGCTTCGGCAGGGCGTCCAGGGCATCACGGACCTGATCACCGTACCGGGGCTGATCAACCTCGACTTCGCCGACGTACGCACCATCATGCGGGAGGCCGGATCGGCGCTCATGGGCATCGGCATCGCCAGCGGCGAGAACCGCGCCAGCGAGGCCGCGCGGGCGGCGATCTCCTCGCCGCTGCTCGAGGCCTCCGTCGAAGGCGCCACGGGCATCCTGCTCAACATCACCGGCGGAACCGACCTCGGGCTTTTCGAGGTGAATGAGGCCGCCGAGATCATCGGCAGCGCCTCGGACTCGGACGCGAACATCATCTTCGGCGCCGTGATCGACGAGGCCATGGGAGACCAGGTGCGGGTGACGGTCATCGCCACCGGGTTCGACCGCGGGAGCCGCTCGCGGCCGGCGGCCGCGTTCGCCGCCGGCAGCACCGACCGGCCGCGGCGGGAGGAGACGGGCACCGGCGAGTTCGAGGTGCCGCGAGAAGCGCTCGAGATCCCGAGCTTCCTGCGCGACCAGTAGCGGCGAGCGCGCCCGAGAGCCCCCGCCCGGAGCTACAGCCGGGCGCTCGTTTGGTCGATCTGTAGGGCATGGCTCCAGCCAACCGACTCCAGGTCCTGTTCGACCTCTCGGCGGCCATGTCCTCGACGCTCGAGCTCGAGGAGGTGCTCGCCCTGTTCACGCGCGACGCCGCGGAGCTCACGGGCGCCACGTCCGCGGAGCTGTCGCTGCTCTCGGCCGACGGGGAGACGGTGATCATGCTGACGGACTGGTCGGGCAACTGGGCGGCAACGGTCGGGGAGCACTACAGCGAGGCCGGGGAGACGTACTCCGTGCACCGGTTCGAGACGATCAGGCGCGTGCTCGAGTCGGGCCGTCCCGAGCAGGTTCGGGTCTCGGATGCGGACGGTGAGGCGGAGCTGCGCGATTCGATCGAGCGCTATGGGATCCGGAGCTCGCTGATGCTGCCGCTCGTCTCGCGCGGCGAGACGCTCGGCCTGGTCGAGGTGACCGACAGCCACGACCGCGCCTGGGACGATTTCGACGTCGAGTTCTGCTTGGCGCTCTGCAACGTCGTCGCACCCGCGATCCGAAACGCGCTGCTCTACCGCGAGATGCGGGAGGCCGCACTGCGCGACGAGCTGACCGGCCTCGGCAACCGTCGCGCCTTCAACGAGCGCCTGGCCGCCGAACGGGAGGCGCAGGGCGATCTCACGCGCGTCGCCCTCGTCCTGCTCGACCTGGACGGGCTGAAGGCCATCAACGACCGCGGGGGCCACGCCGCGGGCGACCAGGCACTGCGGACGGCCGCGGACGCCATACGCGCGGCGATCCGCGACGGCGACACCGCATACCGGCTGGGCGGCGACGAGCTGGCGGTGGTGCTGGACGGCGTCGACGCGACCGCCGCGATGACGGTGGCCGGGCGCATCCGCAGCACGCTTGCGCAGATGAGTGGCGGCGCGCTCTCTCTGTCGGCCGGCGTGGCCGTCGGCACCGCGGTCGCGGAGCCGGATCTGCTGTATCGCCATGCCGACCGCGCCCAGTATCGCGCCAAGGGGTCGGGCGGCGGACGGGTGGAGCTCGCAGCCTGACGGGATGACCGGCCGCGTGGCTCCGGTCACGCGGCTTGCGGGGTACACTGCCGCCTCAGGAATGCCTGAGGAGACCGCGCTCCGCCGGACGCCGCTGTACGACCGCCATGTGGCGGCCGGAGCGCGAATCGTTCCGTTTGCCGGCTGGGAGATGCCGGTGCAGTACCAGGGCATCATCCCGGAGCACCTGGCGGTGCGGACGGCGGCCGGTGTGTTCGACGTCTCGCACATGGGACAGCTCGAGCTCCGGGGGCCTGACGCACTCGCCTTCGCCCAGCGGATGCTCTCGAACGACCTGGGGCGGATCGGGGCCGGCCACGCGCAGTACACGCTGCTGCTCGACGACGGCGGCTGCCCGATAGATGACCTGATCGCGTACCGGTTCGCCGACGACCGTGTGCTGCTCGTCGTGAACGCGTCGCGCGTCGATGACGACCGCGACTGGCTCGCGGGGCGGCTCGCCGGCGAGGTCTCGCTCGACGACCGGTCGGACGACCTGGCGATGCTCGCGCTCCAGGGACCCGAGTCCCTGACCCTCGTCGACCTGCCCGAGCTGGCGCCCTTCGCGTTTGCGGAAGCCGAGGTCTGCGGCGTCCGCGCGGTCGTCGCCCGCACCGGGTACACCGGCGAGCCGGGCGTCGAGCTGATGGCCGCCGCAGAGGACGCCGACAGGCTGTGGGACTGCATCGTCGGAGCGGGAGCAGTCCCGTGCGGGCTGGGCGCGCGCGACACGCTCCGGCTCGAGGTGTGCTATCCGCTCTACGGCAACGACCTCGACCTCGACCACACCGCGCTCGAGGCCGGACTGGGCTGGGTCTGCGCGCTGGACGACAAGGACTTCACGGGGGCCGACGCGTTGCGTGCGCAGAAGCGCGACGGGATCGCCCGGAAGCTGGCCGCGTTCCGCATGCTCGAGCGCGGCATACCGCGTCAGGGCATGGAGATCTCACCGGACGGCACGGTCACGAGCGGCACGATGTCGCCGTCGCTGGGTATCGGGATCGGCATGGGGTACCTCCCTGCCGACGACGCGGCCCCGGGAACGCGCATCGGGATCGACGTGCGCGGACGCACGCTCGCCGCCGAGATCGCCGCAAAGCCCCTGTACGCGAAGGAGACGAACGCATGAGCGAAGCCAGCTACCCGGACGGGCTCTACTACAACGAGGAGCACGACTGGGCGCGGGTGGACGGCGACACGGCCACCCTCGGGATCACGTGGTACGCGCAGGACAGCCTCGGCGAGGTCGTGTACTTCTCGCCCTCTGCGGTCGGGACGACCATCAGCAAGGGCGGCGAGTACGGCGAGCTCGAGTCGACGAAGGCGGTGTCCCAGCTGATCGCGCCGGTGTCCGGCGAGGTGACCGAGACGAATGACGCCCTCGAGGGAAGCGAGAGCACGGTCAACGACGATCCCTACGGCGATGGATGGCTCGTCCGCCTGCGGATGTCGGATCCGTCGGAGCTGGACGCGTTGATGGACGCCGCAGCGTACCGTCAGTACGTGGACTCGCTGTGAGCTTCACCTCGCTGACCGACGCCGACCGGGCCGCGATGCTGGCGGCGATCGGCGTCGAGTCGGTCGAGCAGCTGTTCGACGACATCCCGGCGAACGTCCGGCTCGGCCGGCCGCTCGACGTGGGGCCTGCCCTGTCGGAGTCGGAGCTGTTCGACCACATGTCGGGCCTGGCTGCGCGCAACGTCGACGTGAACCGTGAGCTGTCGTTCCTGGGCGCCGGCATGTACGACCACTACGTCCCGGCCGTGGTGGACGCGGTGCTGCAGCGCGGCGAGTTCCTGACCGCCTACACGCCGTACCAGCCGGAGATGAGCCAGGGCGTGCTGCAGGCGATCTTCGAGTACCAGACCGCGATCTGCGAGCTGACCGGCATGGATCTGACCAACGCTTCCGGGTACGACGGGACGACCGTCGCGGCGGACGCCTGCTACGTCGCGAAGCTCGCGACCGGCCGCACGAAGGTCGTGCTGGCCGAGACGCTGAACCCCCAGGTGCGGCAGGTGGTGCGCACGTTCGCGCCCGGTTTCGGCATGGAGGTGGTGGAGGTCGGCCATCACGACGGCGCGACCGACCCCGACGAGCTGCGCGCGGCCGCCGACGGCGCCGCGCTGGCGATCTTCCAGCAGCCGAACTTCCTCGGAGTGCTGGAGGATGCCCCGGCATTGGCCGAGGCCGCGAACGCCGGCGGCGCGCTGCCCGTCGCGCACGTCGATCCCATGTCGCTCGGGATTCTCGAGGCGCCGGGGCGGTACGGCTGCGCGCTTGCGATAGGCGAGGGGCAGCCGGCCGGCAACTACCTGTCCTACGGCGGGCCGCACTACGGGTTCCTCGCCGCGCGGCAGGACTACGCCCGGCAGCTGCCCGGCCGCATCGTCGGCGAGACGTCCGACATGCAGGGCCGTCGCGGATACGTCCTCACGCTGCAGACGCGCGAGCAGCACATCCGCCGGGAGAAGGCCACGTCGAACATCACGTCGAACCAGACGCTGCTGGCGCTGGCGGGACTCGTGTATCTGGCCTGGGTGGGGCCGGCCGGCCTGCGTGAGGTGGGCGAGCGGTCACATGCGCTTGCGGAGCACGCAAAACGGCGGCTCGGGCTCCCGGTCGCCTTCGACCGGCCGACGTTCCGCGAGTTCGTCGTCCGCACGGGCCGCCCGGCGCGCGAGGTGATCGCCGAGTGCAAGCGGCGCGGCGTGCATCCCGGCTACGCCGTCGGGCGCGACTACCCGGGCCTCGACGACGCGCTGATGATGGCGTTCACCGAGCGGCGAACGCCCGAGGAGATCGAGCGGTTGGCGGAAGCGCTGGCGGCGGTCGGCGTGCAGGTGGCGGCATGAAGCTGATCTACGAGAAGTCGCAGGCCGGCCGGCGCGCCTCGTCGATCCCCGATCCAGGCCTCGAGAACGGCACGGCGATCCCCGAGGGCCTCCGGCGCAGCGTGCCGCCGCGCCTGCCCGAGGTGGCTGAGCCCGAGCTGCTCCGGCACTTCACCGAGCTCTCCACCCGCAACTTCGGCATCGATACCGGGTTCTACCCGCTGGGCTCGTGCACCATGAAGTACAACCCGCGCGTCAACGAGCGCCTGGTCGGTCTGCCCGGGTTCCGCGACCTCCACCCCTACCAGGACGACGAGGACGCGCAGGGCGCCCTGGAGCTGATGTGGCGGCTGCAGGGGATCCTCGCCGAGATCGTCGGCCTCGATGACGTGACGCTGCAGCCGGCCGCCGGGTCGCAGGGCGAGCTGACGGGGCTGACGCTGATCAGCGCGTACTTCAAGGATCGAGGCGAGTACGAGCAGCGGCGTGAGATCGTCATCCCCGACACCGCGCACGGAACCAACCCCGCCAGCGTCACGATGGCCGGCTACACGGTCCGCAAGGTGAACGTCGACGAGCGGGGCAACATCGACGTCGACGACCTGCGGGCGAAGGTCGGCCCGCAGACCGCCGGTCTCATGTTGACCAACCCGTCAACGCTCGGCCTGTTCGAGGAGCGGATCGAGGAGGTGGCGTCGATCTTCCATGACGCCGGCGCGCTGCTCTACTACGACGGCGCAAACCTGAACGCCGTCTGCGGAATCTCGCGCCCCGGCGACATGGGGTTCGACGTGCTGCACTTCAACCTCCACAAGACGTTCTCGCAGCCGCATGGAGGCGGCGGGCCGGGGGCCGGCTCGGTGGCTGTCCGCGACATCCTCGAGCCGTATCTGCCCGCCCCGATCGTTGTCCGCGAGGGCGACAGCTACCGGCTGGACCACGACCGCCCGAAGTCGATCGGACGCGTGCGCGGGTTCGGCGGGCCGTTCGGCGTGTTCGTGCGGGCGTACGCGTTCATCCGGATGTGGGGCCCGGGCCTCCGCGACATGTCCGAGACCGCGGTGCTGAATGCCAACTACATGCTCGCCAGGCTGCGCGACCACTACGAGCTGCCCTATGACCGGCACTGCATGCACGAGTTCGTCGTGTCTGCCCGGGGTCTCAAGCGTGAGCACGGCGCGACGGCGCTCGACGTCGCGAAGCGCCTGATGGACTACGGGTTCCATCCGCCGACTGTCTACTTCCCGCTGGTGGTGCCCGAGGCGCTGATGATCGAGCCGACCGAGACCGAAGCTCGGGAGACGCTCGACGCGTTCTGCGACGCGATGGTCGAGATCGTCAGGGAGGCCGAGCGCGAACCGGACCTGCTCAAGCAGGCGCCGCACAGCCGGCCGGTCTCGCGCCTCGACGAGGCGGGTGCCGCCAAGCGCATGGTGCTGCGCCACCACGGCGGCGACGACTAGCTGCCCGCGCAGCACGATCCATACACTTCGCGGCGTAATGCTCTCGGATCAGGACCTGCTCGTCGTCCTCGGCCTGCTCCTCGCCTTCACGGCGCTGCTTGCCACAGCGCCCAGGCTGCGCATCCCCTACCCGATCCTGCTCGTGCTCGGCGGCCTGGCGCTCGGCCTGGTGCCCGGCGTGCCGACGATCCAGGTGCCGCCCGAGCTGGTGCTGGTGGGCGTGCTTCCGCCGCTGCTCTACTCGGCCGCGTTCTTCACGTCGCTGCGCGACCTGCGGGCCAATCGCCGCCCGATCGGCCTGCTCTCGATCGGGCTGGTCGCGGTCACCACCGTCGGCGTGGCGGTCGTCGCGCACGCGCTGATCGACGACCTCACCTGGGCGGGCGCCTTCGTGCTCGGGGCGGTCGTCTCACCCACGGATCCGGTCGCCGCCACGTCGCTCGCCCGGCGCCTGGGCATCCCCCGACGGATCGTCGCAATCACGGAGGGCGAGAGCCTCGTCAACGACGGATCCGCGCTCGTCATCTACAAGTTCGCGGTGGCGGCCGTCGTGACCGGGTCGTTCAGCGCGGTGGACGCGGGCCTGTCGTTCGTCTGGACCGTGCTGGGGGGCGTGGGCATCGGCCTGGCGCTCGGCTGGGTGATCCGGCAGGTGCGGCGGCGGCTCGACAACCCACCGGTCGAGATCACGATCGCCCTGATGACGGGCTATTTCACGTTCATCCCGGCCAACCTCGCCGGCGCGTCGGGCGTGCTGGCCGTGGTCACGGCGGGTGTCTACGTCGGCTGGTACACGCCCGAGCTGACGACCGTCGAGACGCGCCTGCAGGGCGACGCCTTCTGGGAGATCCTCACGTTCCTGCTGAACGGCCTGCTGTTCGTGCTGGTCGGCCTCAGCCTGCCCGCGGTGCTCGATGCGCTCGGCGGGCATGTCACCTGGACGCTGTTCTGGCAGACGGCGGCGATCGTCGCCACCGTGATCGTCAGCCGGATGTTCTGGGTCTTCCCGGCGACCTACGTCGTTCGGTGGGCATTCCCGCGCATCCGCGCGAGCGATCCGTATCCACCCTGGCAGAACACGACGCTGATCGGCTGGATCGGCATGCGCGGTGCCGTGTCGCTGGCTGCAGCGCTGGCGATTCCGATCCACACCGACGCGGGCGCGCCGTTCCCCGGCCGCGAGATCATCATCTTCCTCACGTTCTCCGTGATCCTCGGCACGCTGGTGCTGCAGGGGCTGAGCATGCCGCTGGCCGTCAGGATGCTGGGCCTCGAGGACGACGGCGCGGCCGAGCGCGAGGAGGTGAAGGCTCGCATCCACGCGGCGGAGGCCGCCCTTGCGCGAATCGACGAGCTGATCGAGCAGGACTGGGTGCGGAACGAGTCCGCGGAACGCCTGCGCGGGCTGTACAGCTTCCGGCGATCGCGGTTCGCCGAGCGGTACACCGGCGAAGGGGACGGCGCGATCGAGGAGCAGTCGGCGTCCTACCAGCAGCTGATGCACGAGCTGCTCGCGGCCGAGCGCCAGGCCGTCGTCGAACTGCGCCGCGCGGGGGTGATCGGCGACGACGCCATGCGGGTCGTCAGCCGGGAGCTCGACCTGGAGGAGGCCCGCCTCGACCTGTGAGCCGCTGCGCCGGGCGCCTCGGAGAACGCCGCGGGTAGACTGGGAGCGATGGGCGTGATGCGACACCGGCTGCCGATGGCCGAGCAGCGAGACCAGGTCGAGTGCCGGCGCTGCGGCGTCGTCTGCCAGAAGGTGATTCACCCGCAGCGGTGCCTGGAGCAGTCGTGTCCCTTCATGTACGCGTACGACGCGTTCGGCCGCCGGTATGCGGGCTGCACGCAGGGGGTGTTCGCGGTTGCGATCGATGTCGAGCACCTCGAGCGTGCCAGGCGGCGGCGCAACGGCTTCGGGCCGATCCGCGCCGTGCGCGAGCCGCTCGCGATCTGCCCGGCCGAGGTCGAGCGCGCCTACGAGCATCGCGAGGAGCCGCTCGGATGCATCAACCCCGAGTTCGACGAGCTCCCCGACCGGCCGTCGTTCCGCGTCATCGAGACGGGTCGGCCGCCCGAGTGAGGCCCGTACGGCTGGTGGTGCGGGCGCTGGCCGTGGCCGCGCTCGCGGTCGGCGGCCTGATCGCGATGGGCGCGGGCACAGCCGGCAGCGACGGTGTCGTGCAGGCGACGGCCGGCACGGAGCCGGCGAGCCGCCCATCCGCCCAGCCGGCGTGGTCGCTGCCCAGTCCGCGGCCGGCGGGGGCATACCTGATCGGCCGCGTCACGGGACCGCTGCGGACGACCGCCGGCGTGGTCATGCCACACACCGCCCTCGGCAACGAGACCTGGCTGCTGATCGTTCGCCACGACGGCACCCACGGCACCGCGCTCGTGCCGACCGGCGGACAGCCGGTGCGGGCCAGGGTCGACCTGACCCGCCTGCGGCTGAGGTGGACGCCGATCGAGGTCGACGTCGATCTCGGCACGCTGCGGCTGCGGGTGCTGAGCGGCCGCCGCGTCCTCGGCGCATTTCCGCTCGCGGCCGGGATGCCGGCCACGCCGACTCCGACCGGGCGCTTCTCGGTCACCGACCGCGTTCGGTTCCCGTCGGGAAGCAGCTACGGAACCTTCGCGCTGGGCCTCTCCGCACACCAGGCGCACGTGCTGCCCGCCTGGCCGGGTGGCGACCAGATCGCGATCCACGGCACGCCGCATCCCGAGTCGATCGGCCACTACGCCAGCCTCGGCTGCATACGCGTGACGCCGTCGGCCCTGCGGCTGCTCCGGCGCGTGGTTCCGCTGGGCGCGCCGGTCGTCATCCACCGGTAGGACGGTTTGGTCAGTCGCCGGCGTCCGGCGGGCGGCGCAGGCGCTTGGTGTCGGCGGCACGGCGCTTGGATGCGATACGCCGCTGGGTCGAACCGGCGGTCGGGCGGGTCGGCCGGCGTGGCGGCGCGGGCGGCGCCAGCGCGCGCCGCATCAGCTCGGCGAAGCGGCGGGTGGCGAGCGCGCGGTTTCGCATCTGGCTGCGCTCATCCTGCGCGACGACCCGCAGCCGGCCGTCGGCGTCCAGCCGCGACCGGAGGCGCCGGGCGGCGCGCTCCCGCTCCTCGTCCGTGAGCGACGGCGAGCCGGCCAGGTCGAAGAGCAGCTCGACCCGCGTGCTCGAGGTGTTGACGTGCTGGCCGCCCGGCCCGCCGGCCCGGGTGAAGCGGTACTCGAGCTCAGAGACTCGCAGCGGGCGAGCCGCGCCTATGTCGAGGAGGTCACCGTCTGCCACAGCTTCAACCCGTTGCGGTGGAGCTGCTCGAGCCGCTGCATCTCGGACACGTCCGGCCCGCGGTTGTCCGGACCGGGCGTCTCGGCAATTGCGGGGAGGTGCTGGAGGAGGGGATGGCCCAGCATCACCGAGAGGCCGTCCCCGATCTCGCCCTGGCCGACGTTGGCATGGCGGTCGCGGTTCGATCCGAACGGCAGCTTCGAGTCGTTCACGTGCAGGCAGCGCAGGCGGTCGAGGCCCAGCTTGTCGTCGACCTCCGCGAGCAGCGCCTCGACGCCGCCGGGCGAGGTGATGTCGATGCCGGACGCGAACAGGTGGCATGTGTCGAGGCAGATGCCGACCCGCTCGGGGCGGCCGAGGTCATCGATGATCAGGGCGAGCTCGTCGATGGTGACACCGATGGTGCCCTGGTGGCCGGCGCTGTTCTCGAGCAGCAGCCAGGGGCCGTCGGCGGCGCGCTCGCCCAGCACGACCCGCAGCCCGGGGACGATCTGGTGGAGTGCGGCGTCGAGCCCGCGGCCGAGGTGGCTGCCGACGTGGAAGACGACGCCGTCGGCGGCGACCCGCCGGCCGACGCCGACGGTGTGCGACAACGCGTTGACGGACTTGCCGTAGACCTCGTCGTCCGTCGCCGCGAGGTTGATCAGGTAGGTCGCGTGGATGACGACGTTCTCGATCCCCGCCTGGTCGCGGCGCTCGCGGAAGCGCGCGATCGCCTCGGGCTTGTGGTTGGTCTGCCGCCACATGCGGGTGCTCTGGCTGAAGATCTGGATCGACCGGCAGCCGATCGCCTCGGCGCGGTCGATCGCGGTGTCGATCCCGCCGGTGCTGGACACATGGGCGCCGAGCAGCATGGGGAGCAGTGTAGGCGGGCCGGCTGGGGGCGGGACTTCAGGCTTGGGGCGGCCTTCGGCCGGCCCTGGTTGGGACCGCCCGCCGCCTGGTCCTCCATGCGTCCGCCGAGCCTCGGTACCATCCGGCGATGCCCGACCAGGCCGTCCGCGTTCGCTTTCCGCCGTCGCCCACGGGGCTGCTGCATGTGGGCAGCGCGCGCACGGCGCTCTACAACTGGCTGTTCGCGCGCCATACGGGCGGGGTGCTCGTGCTCCGCTTCGAGGACACCGACCGCGCGCGCTCGACGCCGGAGGCGATCGACCAGGCGCTGCGCGTGCTCGAGTGGCTCGGCATCGACTGGGACGAGGGTCCGACGCGCCAGACGGAGCGGATGGACGAGTACGTCGCCATCGCGCGCCGGCTGGTCGCGGACGGCAACGCGTATCCGTGTTACTGCACGGCCGAGGAGCTCGACGCAGAGCGGGCTGACCGCCAGAAGCGCGGTGTGCCGCTCGTCTACTCGGGCCGATGCCGCCGCCTCAGCGATGACGAGCGCGCCGCCTTCGAGGCCGAGGGCCGCGTGCCGGCCATCAGGCTCATGTTCGAGCCCGCCGGGGAGACGGTCATCGAAGACCTCGTGCGCGGCGTCGTCCGCTGGGACAACGCACTGCAGGGGGACTTCATCATCCTGCGCTCGGACGGGACGCCGACCTACCAGTTCGCCAATCCGGTCGACGACATCGACGCCGCCGTCAACCACGTGCTGCGCGGCGAGGACCTGCTGTCGTCGACGCCGCGGCAGCTGGCCGTCTACCGGGCTCTCGGCGCGCCCGAGCCGAGATTCGCGCATCTGCCGATGATCCTGGGGCCGGACAAGAAGAAGCTCTCCAAGCGTCACGGCGCCGTGTCGGTCGAGGAGTTCCGCGATCGGGGATACCTGTCAGACGCGGTGGTCAACTACCTCGCGCTGATCGGGTGGAGCTTCGACGACAAGACGACGGTCATGACGCGCGACGAGCTGATCGAGCGGTTCACCCTCGAGCGGGTCAATGCCAGCCCGGGGGTGTTCGACGCGACCAAGCTCGAATGGTTGAACGGTGAGCACCTGCGACTGCTGACAGCGGGCCGGTTCACCGCAGAGCTGCAGCGCTACCTCGAGCTTCGTGAGTCGGCGCTGGCAGCACACCCCGAGCGGGTCGCGGAGGTCGCTCCGATCGTCCAGGAGAAGCTCCGCGAGCTGGCGCAGTTCGAGAGCTTCGCCGGCTTCCTGTTCGGCCCTGCACGGTACGACGAGGAGGCCGTTCGGCGGGCGGTCGACGACCCCGATGCGCCCCGTGCGCTCGAGTCGGCGCGGACGGCGCTCGAGCAGGTGGCCGCCTGGGATGCAGGGTCGATCGAGGAGGCGCTGCGGGGCGCCTGCGAGGAGACGGGGCTCAAGCCGCGCGTGCTGTTCGGGCCGATCCGGGTGGCGATCTCCGGCCGCACCGTCGCGCCGGGTCTGTTCGAGAGCCTGCAGCTGCTGGGACGGGAAGAGTCGCTCGCACGAATCGCGGAGCTGGGCAGGAGATTCGTGACCGAGGGCTAAGGACGTTCGAGGATCCGCCATGGACTCGAGCTCCACGTCACGCCCACTTCCCGTCACCCTGCCTCGATTCAGCCTGGCAGCGCTGCTGCTTGCGCTCGCGCTGGCTGTGATGATGGCGATGGTCGTCGGCCTCGCCGCCTTCACGATCAATGCCGGTTCCGGCATCTCGCAGGCCCAGCTGTCCGCCGCTGAGCGGCTCTCCTACCAGCGCGGCCACGACGCCGGCTACGCGGCGGGCGTGGTCAAGGGCAAGAGCACGGGGCACGACACCGGATACGCGCAGGGCCGGCGCGACGGGATCGCCGCGGGCCGGGTGAAGGGCCGCAAGGCCGGCTTCCGGAGGGGCCACGCGGCGGGGTACACCGAGGGGTACGCCGCGGGCGTCGCCGCCGCCCAGGCAGCCGCGCCCACGAAGTCGAAGAAGACCAACTAGCTCAGCCGGCGCGAAGCGGGCCGGCGGCAATCAACTCGCGCACCCGGTCGACCGGTGTCTGCGGCGGCACCCACTCGTTCCACCAGTCGGCCCCGGCCTCGGCGATGGAGGTGACGTAGCGGCGTTCGGCGTTCGGATCCGGACCCCGCGGCCGGCCGCCGATCGTGATGGTGAAGGCGGCGCCATGGTCGGGACGCTCGGAGGCGAGACGCCGAAGCTCGCGGACGTCGTCCGGCGACATGTCCACCCAGTCAGGGGGCTCCGCGCGGTAGAGGCACGAACCGTCCCACCGGAGCGCTCGCTCGCGGGGGCGGCGTTTGGTGTATTGGCCGCCCACCCAGATCGGGATGCGCGGCTCCTGCACCGGCCGGGGGCGAAGCGCGACGCCGTCGAGTCGGTAGTGGGCGCCCTGGTGATGCACCGGTTCGCCTGTCCACAGCGCGTCGATCACGCCCAGCGCCTCGTCCAGCATCGCGCCGCGAACGCGTGCGTCCGGCTGCTCGCCGACCGGGTTCATGTCCGCGGCCGTGGGATCGCCAGAGCCGACCCCGAGGATCACCCGTCCGTTCGAAAGGTGGTCGAGGGTCATGGCCTCAGACGCGACCTTCCAGGGGCGTCGCCGCGGGAGCGGCGTGACGAGGGTGCCGATTCTGATCCGCTCGGTTGCCGCGGCGATCGCCGCCAGCGCGACCCATGGGTCGAAGGTGTCGAGGCCGTCGGCATAGACGACGTAATCCTCGAGGAACACCGCATCCCAGCCGGAGTGCTCGGCCAGCACGCCCAGTTCCGCGAGCGTCCGTGGCGATCCCCACGGCCCAACGGATGACAGGTCGATCGCGTACTGCACCCCGCGCAGTATCCCAGCTTTGCGCGGCGGGCGAGCCCCGCGCGGCACCGGCCGCGAACTGTATGAACTCTGTGAGGGCCGTTGCCATGGCCCGGAATGGCCCGTACGCTCGCCGTGTGATCACGGGTCTGCTGTATGAGCTGTCACGCACCGCCGGCGCGGCGATGCTGATCGCCGCGATCTGCTGCCTGTGCACCGGCATGATCGCTTTCATGACCAGCCACATGCCCGGCGATCCGCGCAGCTCGGGCGCGTTTCGCATCTCCCGCGTGATGGCCGTGTTCGGGGGAGTCTGTGCCGTCGCCGGCGGACTGATCGGGATGCCATACCACTGGCTGATCGGCGACGTCGGGTTGCAGACGTTCCTCGCCATCGAGGGTGGGCTGGTCGTGGTCAGCGCCGTCTGGGCTGCTGTCAGCTTCCGGCTGCTGCAGCGCGGGCGGAAGCTCAGGTCGCGCTGACCCGGGTGTTCACGCCGCGGCGCGCCGCAGCCGATCGAGCCACGCGCCGATCGCAGCCGGCGTCGGCTGGAGCACCGGGTTCCCGGCGTCCGCCGCCAGGCGGGCGCCGCCGGCGTCCGCGCCGTGCAGGCGCACGAAGCCGTTGACGGCCGCGTGCACCGATGCCTCGAGCCCCGGCTGGAACGGCTGCACGACGATCGTGATGTCGGCGCCGCCGTCGAGGTCGGCCCCCGCCGCGTCCGCCGCGGCAATCACGCGCTCCGCAAGCCGGGAGCCGTCACCATGCAGCCGGCGGTCCCCGAGCAGATGGAGGCTCGCCGGTTCCCCGGCCGTCGTCACGTCGCTCCACGCGCTCAGCAGGTCGCCGAGGCGATCGCATCCGAGCCATGCCGGCGTCGCGAGCAGCCGGACGCCGGCGCCGCCGTCCAGCGGGAACGGCGCCACGTCAGGGCGTGTCGACCGCGGCGGGCGCGCGGCGATCGCGCGGAGCCGCTCGGCGTAGGCCGCTGCGACGGCGTCCCACGACCAGCGTGACGCGGCGGCGCGCGCCGATTCGCCGCGCGTCACGCGCCCACGCGAATCGCGGTCGGCATCGAGCAGTGCATCCCGCAGGGCGTTCAGATCCGGGTCGAGCATGAACGGTGTGCTCGCCGTGGTCCACTCGTCCACGCGATTGACGGCCTTGTACGCGCGCCGGGCCGGGATGCGCCAGCAGGCGGCGTCGGGCACGAACTCGTCGGTCGGCCCGCCCGCCGGCACGATCACCGGCAGGCCGCTCGCCATCGCCTCCAGCGCGGGCATGCAGAACCCCTCGCCGCGATATGGCAGCACGGCGACGTCACATGCGCGGTAGAGCGCGGCCATGTCGTCGTCGGGCAGGTCGCCGTCCAGGTAGACGATGCGCGGCAGGGTGCCCTCGGCGGCGTACCGCTGAAGCCGCGTGCGGTCGGCGCCGGGGTAGATCGTGTCGGCACCGAAGTCCTTGATGACGAGCGCCACGTCGTCGCGGCCCTGGAACGCGTCGAGGTATGCGGCGAGCAGGAGATCCGGTCCCTTCCGCTCGATCAGCCCGCCGACGAACAGGAAGCGCGTCCCTCCGGGCGCATCGATCGCGAGCGGGGGGCCGTCCGGCGTGAACCGGTCGAGGTCGACGCCGTTCGGCACCACATGCACGCGCGCCGCGTCGATGCCGCCGGCCACGTACATCCGGCGGACGTATTCGCTCGGCACCCAGAGCTCGTCGACGTTCGCGCGGATGGGGTCGACCCACTCCTGCGGGATCGCGCCGAATTCCCACGGCTGGATGATCGCGAGACGGCCTGCGGACGGCCCGAAGTCGTACGGCCACTGGTGCCGCACCTCGATCTCGGCCGGGTGCG
Source organism: Gaiellales bacterium (assembly GCA_036403155.1). Classification (GTDB taxonomy): domain Bacteria; phylum Actinomycetota; class Thermoleophilia; order Gaiellales; family JAICJC01; genus JAICYJ01. Next base: position 114,154 of record DASWRM010000045.1, read on the forward strand.
GCAGCACGGGATCCAGGGGCTCGCCCGACCGCAGCACCCGCTCCAGCGCGAACGCCCGGTCACCGGCGAGCCGGCCGGTGACCTCGCGGTTGATGCCGGCCAGGCTGGTCTTCCGGAGCTGGTCGCCGCGCCACGAGACGGTCATCGGCGTCGTTGGCGCCGCCGGCGCCGCCGTCTGCTCGCCGCGATAGATGGATTCCAGCTCGTCGACGTACGCCGCGAACGCGCGCGGCGGCTCGATGCCGGCCTGGAGCCGCTCGAGCAGTCCGTCCTCGGTCGCCAGGCGGTCGAGCGCAGCGGCGAGGTCGCCGGCATCGCGTCCGTCGACCAGCAGCCCGTCCACGCCGTCGCGCACGAGATCGGGCATCCCTCCCATGCGCGAGGCGAGCACCGGCACCCCCCCGGCGAGGCACTCCGCGACGACGAGCGGCGCGCAGTCCCACCAGAGCGACGGCACCGCCGCGACGTCGACCTCCGCCAGCCGCTCCGCGAGCTGGTCGTGGGTGAAGGGGCCGCGGATCTCGACGACCGCGCGGCCGTCCAGCGTCCGCAGATGCTCCTCGAAGCCCGGCGGCGCGTCGCCGTGGATCTGCACGCGCACATCGGCCGAACAGCGCTGCGCCGCCTCGACGAGCAGGCTCGGGCCCTTGTGGGGGTAGGCCGAGCCGAAGAAGCCGACGGTCAGCGCCTCCCCGGCGCGGCCCGGCCTGCGCTGCGCGCCGGCGGCGTGCCAGATCGCCTGCTCCTGCGGCATCGCCTGGCGGACGACGTGGATCATCTCATTGGGATAGCCGTTGGCAGCGAGCGTCCGCTTCATCGCATCGCTGACGGCGAGGATGCTCGTCAGCCCGCGCTGGAACTTCGTGCGGATCTCGGTCAGCCGCCGGCGGTGCCCGCGGCGATCGGCGCTGCCGACGCACGTCGCGCAGGCGCCGCCATCGCCGGGGCCCGGGCACAGCTCGAGCTGCTCGGTGAACAGGTAGGCGCGCGGACAGATCGGCCAGTAGTTGTGGGTCGAGTAGTGCGCCGGGATGCCGCGCTCGGCGATCTCGTCGAGCAGCGCGGCTCCGAGGTTGTGCAGGTTGTGGAGGTGGACGACGTCGGGCCGGTGCCGGTCGAGCGCCTGGGCGAACGCCGCGGTGATGGGCGGGTCGTCGATCTCGCGCTGCGGGTTCCCCAGGTCGAACAGACCGTGTGGGCGGTTGTGGACGCCGATCAACCGGACGCCGTCCTCGTACCACCGCCGCACGGCATACGGCGGCGCGTCGGTCAGCGGGCGCACCGCCGCGTGGAACACGGTCACGTCCCAGCCGCGCCGCACGAGCTCCCTGGAGATCTCGCGTGGCACGATCGTGCCGCCGCCGCTGTCGTTGTAGCCGAATGAGGTCAGCATGATCCGCGGCCGGCCCCCCAGCGCCTCATCACGCAGGCTGCGCGCCAGGTGGGGAAGCGCGAGTGTCCGCTCCTCGAGCAGGTCGGCAAGCCGCATGCGGGCCACCCGCTCGTCACCCTCCGCCTCCGGGACCAGTGCCGTCGGGCCGAGCCGGTCGATCGCCGAACCGATGGCGCGCTCGACCTCGGCCACCTCCAGCTCGTGGTTCGCCTCGTGTGAGCCCGATCCGTCGTGGCGGCGGAAGCGCACGACCGGGCCGCCGGCGGTGTGGCGGAACCGCAGCGAGGGCGCCGCCCGCAGCCACAGGTCGAGATCGGCAGCGATCCGATAGCCCTCGACGTACCCGCCCAGCTGCTCGAAGACGCGCCGATGGATGGTCGTCGACGGCCAGACCAGGACGTTGTGGTGGCGCACGAGCACGTGGAGCAGCGCCTCCGGGGCGAGCTCCTGGCTGAGCCAGGCACCGGCCGGTCGGCCGGCCGCGTCCACCACCTCGGCGTCGCCGTGCACCACGGCCGTGCCGGGCTCCGCCTCGAAGACCGCCACCTGCCTCTCGATGCGGTCCGGCAGCATGAGGTCGTCATCCGCCAGGTTGGCGATCAGCTCGCCGCGCGCCAGCCCGATGCAGCGGTTCCAGTTGCCCACCATCCCCAGGTCGCGGTCGCTGCGCACGTACCGGATCCGCGGGTCGCCGAACGCCGCCACCGTGTCGGCGGTGCCGTCGTGCGACGCGTTGTCGCACACGAGGATCTCGATGTCAGCAAAGGTCTGGGCGAGGCAGCTCTCGATGGCCTCGCGCAGGAACGCCGCCCGGTTCCGCGTGGGGATCGCGATCGTGACCCGCGGCGCGCGGCTCATGCGGCCGCTCGGAGCGTCTCGTAGCGCGCCATATCCGGCGGACGGGCGAACGGGTCGGGCGTCGCGTGCAGCAGCGCCGGCACGCCCCGCGCCTCAGCGCCGGCGGCCTCCCGTGAGCCGTATGGGGCGAGCGCGACCGTCCCCGGCACAAGCAGGTCACGCGGATCCTCACCGGCGACGAGGTCGACGGCCAGCTCCGGGCCGGCGGCGAGCTCGCGGTCGATCAGCGCAACGGCCTGTTCCACCCTGTCCGGGCGCACGCCGACGGCAAAGCTCGCAAGCAGGCCGGCGGCATCCAGCGCCCGGGCGTGCCCGATGGCGGGCGCGATCCCGACGGCGTCCATGTCCGGCAGGGCCACGGCGTGGAACGGCAGTGCGGGAGCGCTCAGCCCGGCCCGGCCGACCTGCGCCGCAAACAGGCCCGTCAGCGGCGCATCGCCCGGTACCAGGGCGAGCGCCCGCGCGCTCAGGGAGTAGGCGGAGTGCCCACCCGCGCCGGCGCGAAGGTGGCCGTCACGTTCGAGGTGCGTCGCCATCCGCGCGATGCAGGCCGCCAACGCGGGGCGCCGGAGGCCGTTCCACTCGGAGGGCAGCGCCGGATCGTCGAGCGCCGCGGCGAGAGCGGCGGGGTCCTCGGTGGCGTAGATCGCCGAGCGCAGGGAGTCGCTGGTGCCGCTCTGGGCGTGCTGGCGCCAGCCGACCAGGTGCTGGTCGACGTAGGCGACCCCATGACGGAGCGAGAGGCGCATCCACGCGTGCCAGTCCGCGCAGTAGGGCAGCCGGCCGTCGAACCCGCCGATGGCGCGCAGCGCGGCCGTGGCGACCACCACGGCCGGGCACGTGACGCAGTTGACGGGCGCGCACAGCGAGAAGAAGGTCGGTGCGGGGTACAGCTCGCGCCGCGCCTGCGGGCGGCCCAGCTCGCCGGTGACGGCTCCCGACTCGTCGATCAGGTGCACCGGCGAGTGTGCGAAGCCGGCCCCGGTGCGGCGAAGGGCCGCAACCTTCAGCTGGAGGTTCGCCGGGGCCATCACGTCGTCCGCCGCGAACGGCACGAACAGCGCGCAGGACGTCTCGGCCAGCGCCCGGTTCAGGCTGCCGTAGTAGCCGATGTCGCAGTCGTTCTCGACGTAGGTGACGCGCCCGTCCGTCACGTACTCGTGTGCGATCTCGGCCGAGCGGTCGGTCGACCGGTTGTCGTAGATGCGGAGCTCGAGGTCGCCGTGCGTCTGTCCCAGCACGCTTTCGATCGCCTCGGCGAGGAACGCCTCGCCGTCTCGGACGGAGATCGCGACGCACACGCGGCTCATGCGGCCGCCGGCAGGCCGTGGCAGCGCTTGAACTTGACGCCGCTGCCGCAGGGGCAGGGTGCGTTGCGCGGCGTCTCCGGCGCTGCGGGCGTGTGACCGGCCGCGGCTGCGGGCGCTCCGGCATCCACCGCGCGGTCCTGCTCGGCTGCCAGCGGCAGCAGCGTGTCGCGCGATTGCCGCAGGTAGGTGGCGTTGTGGAACGATCCCTGTCCCCGGGCATGCGCGATCGACGCCTCGAGCAGCGTCAGCGCGGCACGTGTCACCAACGGGTCGTCGGGTACGACGGGCGCGCCCCTGTAGGCGGCGGCCGCCATCGCCCGCATCGCCGCGTGCGCGGCCTCCATGCCGTCGACCGTGAGCGGGCCGCCGGCGTTACAGGCGTGCCCGAACCAGGCGGCGAAGCGCTCGTTGAACTCCGGCGGGGCCGTGAGGTCGAGGCCGTGCAGCCGCGTGGCCAGCATCATGTCGAGGCTCCCCTGGGACAGCACGCGGGCGCGCACCTCGTTGACGTCGTACCGGATCAGCTGTTCGGCGTCCCAGAGGAAGTCGGTGCCCGAGGCGGCCAGCTCGTCCCAGTGGTTGTGCCACCCCATCTCGCGCTCCTCCTCCGGGTAGCGCTCGAGCCGCTCCTTGAAGATCTTGCGTTTCGCGTGGGCGGGCGTCCGGATCGGATAGTGGAGCGAGATGAAGTGCACGGGGCACAGGCGTCGGCCCTCGAACTCGGCGGCATGGCCGCCGGTGCGGGCGATCTGCACGGGGGCGCCGGCGGCGGGCTGCTTCCATGCTTTCACCCAGAGGGTGTTGGCGAACTCCGCGGGCTCGTAGTGGTGGATGTGGCGGCGCGGGTCGCCCCCCGCGGGAAAGCTGTCGTCCGTGGGGCGGAACTCGAGCACCTCCGATTGCACGGCGGTGTAGCCCAGCGCGTCCACGAGAGCAATCGCCTCGGCATGCGACATGCCCGGCCAGGGCGCGACCCGGAACTCGTCCGCATCCGCGCGGATGTACCAGTCGGCGCCGAGCTCGGAGGCGAGCGCCTCGTTGCGGCGCAGGATCTCGCCCCACATGTACTCGCTCCTCGCGCGCTCCGTCCCGCCGACATCGTCGGGGAACCGCTCGATCCGGATCACCCCGTTCCCGAGCCACTGCCGCGCGATCTCGGCAGTGCCGTCGGTCGAGCAGTTGTCGATCAGGTAGACCTCGACGCCGTCGTCCAGGTAGTGCTGGATGACGGAGCCGATCACGTCAGCCTCGTTGTACGCCGGCAGGATCGCGACGATCCGCGGCCGCCGGAATCCGTACATGATCCCGGGTGCGAGCGTCATGCTGCGCTCCGCGCGAGACGCCTGTGGAAGTCAGCGACGGAGGATGCGACGTGGTCGACGTGCGCCTGCTCGATGCCGGGGTAGCAGCCGATCCAGAAGCCGCCGTCGGCGATGCGGTCGGTGACGTCGAGCGAGCCGGCGACGCGGTGGGCCACGCCCGTGTATGCCGGCTGGCGGAGCAGGTTGCCGGCCATCAGCTGGCGGGAGTCGATGCCGTTGCGGTCGAGGTGGGTGACGAGGTCGTGCTTGGTGTACGGCGCCTCGGGCCGCACCGTGATCGCGAATCCGAACCACGAGGTGTGCGCCTCGGCCGCCTCCTGCGGCAGTATCAGGTGCTCCTCGTATCCCGCGAGCGCCTCGCGGAGGGCGGCGTGGTTGCGGCGGCGCCGGGCGACGAAGTCGTCCAGGCGCGACAGCTGCACGGTGCCGATGGCCGCCTGCATGTCGGTCGCCTTGAGGTTGTAGCCGACGTGTGAGTAGACGAACTTGTGGTCGTAGCCATACGGGAGCGACCCGAACTGCTGCGTGAACCGCTTGCCGCACGTGTCCGCGCAGCCGGGCTCGCACCAGCAGTCGCGGCCCCAGTCGCGGAACGACTCGACCAGCTTCTTCAGCTTCGGCCGGTTCGTGAGCACGGCGCCGCCCTCGCCGAGGGTGATCTGGTGCGCCGGGTAGAACGACAGCGTCGCCAGCTGCCCGAAGGTGCCGACATGGCGCCCCCGCCAGGTCGACCCGAGCGCGTCGCAGCAGTCCTCGATCAGGTGGAGGCCGTGCTTCTCGCAGAACGCGGTGACGGCGTCGAGGTCGAACGGGTTGCCGAGCGTGTGCGCGACCATCACGGCCCGGGTGCGCGGCGAGAGCGCGGCATCCAGCGCGTCGACGTCGACGTTGTAGGAGGGGAGCGTCACGTCGACGAAGACGGGAACGAGCCCGTTCTGGATGATCGGATTGACCGTGGTCGGAAACCCGGCGGCGACGGTGATCACCTCGTCACCGGGGAGCAGCCGCTGGTCGCCGAGCGTCGGCGACGTCAGGGCGGTCAGCGCCAGCAGATTCGCCGAGGAGCCTGAGTTCACGAGCAGCGCATGGCGGTGCCCGGTGCGCCGGGCGAGCGCGCGCTCGAAGACGGCCGCCTCGGGGCCGGCGGTGAGCCAGAAGTCGAGGCTCGTACGCACGAGCTCGACCACCTCCTCCGGTCCGAACACGCGGCCGGATGCCGGCACCCGGGGGCTGTCCGGGTCGAACGGCCGCGGTTGGTGGCGGTCAGCGGCATACTCGCCGACCAGCGCGAGGATCTGGTCTGCGCTGCGCTGCGGGGACATCGAGCGGCGTAATCGGCGCCGCTGAGGGTGACTTGAGACGCCAG
>DASWRM010000046.1 GCA_036403155.1 Gaiellales bacterium
GCGGTGATCGCGGCGGCGGTGCCGCGGCCCTGATCGGAGTCGTAGGGCATGCCGTTGCTCATCAGGTACGCGCCGAGGTTGGCGTAGCCGAGGCCGAGCTGGCGGAAGGCGCGCGCGTTGACGGCGATCTGCTCGGTCGGGTAGCTGGAGGGGCTGACCACGATCTCCTGCGCGAGCAGCACGATGTCGACGGCGTGCTCGAAGCTCGCGACGTCGAGCGTGCCGTCGGGGCGGCGGAACTTCATCAGGTTCAGCGACGCGAGGTTGCAGGCCGAGTCGTCGACGTGCATGTACTCGGAGCAGGGGTTCGACGCGTTGATGCGGCCGCTCGCCGGGCAGGTGTGCCAGCGGTTGATCGTGCTGTCGTACTGCACGCCCGGATCGGCGCAGCGCCATGCCGCCTCGGCGATCTCGCTCATCAGCTGACGCGCGGAGACGGTCTCGACGGCCTCGCCGGTCGTGCGCGCGGTCAGCTGCCAGTCGCCGTCCTGCTCGACGGCGCGCATGAACTCGTCGGTGATGCGCACCGAGTTGTTCGCGTTCTGGTACTGGATCGACTTGAAGCCGTCGCCGTCGATCGACATGTCGAAGCCCGCCTCGCGCAGCGCGGCCGCCTTCTCCTCCTCGTGCGCCTTGCACCAGATGAAGTCGCGGATGTCCGGGTGGTCGACATCTAGCACGACCATCTTCGCGGCGCGGCGCGTCTTGCCGCCCGACTTGATCGTGCCGGCCCACGAGTCCGCGCCGCGCATGAAGGAGACGGGGCCGGAGGCGGTGCCGCCCTTCGCCAGCGGCTCCATCGAGCCGCGGATGTTCGAGAGGTTGATGCCCGAGCCGGAGCCGCCGCGGAAGATCATGCCCTCCTGGGTGTTCCAGTCGAGGATCGACTCCATCGTGTCCTGCACGGACAGGATGAAACAGGCGCTGCACTGCGGGCGCTCCTCGAAGCCGACGTTGAACCACACCGGCGAGTTGAAGGCAGCCATCTGGTGCAGCAGGATGTGCGTCAGCTCGTGTTCGAAGGCGGTCGCGTCCTGATCGCTTGCGAAGTAGCCGCCCGCGCGCCCCCAGCCGGTGATCGTGCCGGCGACGCGGCCGATCATCTGCTTGACGGAGCTCTCCCGCTCAGGGCTGCCGAGCTGCCCGCGGAAGTACTTCTGCGCGACGATGTTGGTGGCGTTCTGCGACCAGCTCTTGGGGAACTCGACGTCGCGCTGCTCGAACGCGACGTGGTCGCCGTGGCCGATGTGGGCGTCGCGCAGCTCCCACTCGACGCTGTCGAACGGATGCGTCCCCGCACTTGTGAACAGGCGTCTGATCGGCAGCGCCTGACCGGCCGTCTGGTCCGGTGCGATGGTGGGGTGCGGGGCCTCGTTCATGTCAACCTTCCTCCTCTGCTGCGCCTGCGGGGACACCCCACTGGAAGCTGTTTGCCGGGCCGACCATGGTGGCGCGTGGGCCGGACAGAAAAGAGTCGGAATCCATCCTCCATTTTAACGGCGCGGAGCCCTGCTCCCCGGCC
>DASWRM010000047.1 GCA_036403155.1 Gaiellales bacterium
CGGCCCTGCTCAATGCCCACATCCTGCAGATCTGGCAGGGACTCTCCGCGCCGGAGCGAACCCGTGTCAGCCAGCTGATCGCCGGCCTCGGCGATGAACAGCGCACGGCGTGGCTCGCCGAGCTGGCCCGGCTGACGGTCCCCGAGGCGATCGCGCGTGCCCGCGCCGTCATGCGGGCCCAGTCGCCGCCCACGCCGACCAACCCCCAGCTTCAGACCGCAACGCCCAAGGGAGACCCGTCATGATTGGATTGCCATTCAACGATCACCAGTGCCTCGGCGCCATCACGCAGATCCTCGCGACCATGGTCGACGAGAACGACCCGGTACTGCTCGAGCTCGCCGCCCAGTACCCCACGACGCGCCAACTTATCGACTACCTCCGCTCGTTGCCGCAGCGCGATGACCTCGGCGACCCGTCGGACGGTCCGCGGGTGCACGCATGCACGCCTCCGCAACGTGTTCGGATCGGCGCGCCCGATCCGAACTGCGTCGAGCGCGCAGCGCTGTTCGTTGCCGTCGAAGAGATCAACCGCCCGCAACACACCCGCCAGCTGGCAACCGTCGATACGCCGATCGGGATGCACACGTTCCCGCTCGTGGACGGTAAGCCCATCGTGCTCGATCCGCGGGTCACGAGGGAATGCCTCGACTGCGGCCTGGCGATCAGCACGCCCGGTCCGGTCGCTGTCGAACCGCGTAACGCGGTCGCCTGGCTGATCGACATGGCGGCACAGGATGCGGGCCAGCTTCGCAATGGTCCCTCTGCGCTCTACCTCGGCAAGAACGGAATCCGTCGCTTGCTCGAAGACGGCGCGGTGCCGGCGCCCCGGGAGATCGATGCCATGGGATTTCTGTTTGCCCTCGCGGAGCGCGCGGCTCACCGGTACGGCACGCGCGCGGTCGGCATCGTGCGCACCGCCGCCCGCGCCCTGGCGGACGTGCTCGACGCGGTGCTCGCGCGGCGCAATGCGCATATCGACATCGGCGGGCTGAAGTTCGACACGCCGCAATGGCTCGACGATACCGCCGACGCGCTCGGCAACGTCGGCCTCGGCGTCGGCTCGGCCTTGCTACGGAGCAAGCTCGACGTGCTCGATCTGCCCGGCCTGATCGGACTGCCGGGTGGGACGTCCGCCGTGCTCGGACTCCTCGAGTCCGAGCTACAGCACAAGGGCCGCACGCTCGGCGACCTTGCCCACCCACCCCAGCTCGCCACGTTCGCCAAGTTCGCCACGCCGCGCACGGCCTGATACGCCGCGCACGGAGACACTGCCACGTTGCCCGCATTCGATTTTGCCGCACGAGCCTGCGCATGGTGCGCTGTGCTCATTCCCCACTGACCTGCGCTCGCAGGCCGTAGGCGGCGCTCGCGCCGCTGTCCTCGCATCGCTCGCGCAAGCGAGCCACGGCCGCGCCTTGTGCGCGCGCCAAGGAGTCTCTATGTCTCTGATCTCTGCCCGTGTTGTCTCCGGAAGGTGCCCGCCCGGCGCCTCCCCCCCTTCGCATCTGCCGCACTGGTCGGAGGTGCCCAGCGACGCGCGCCGCGCGCGTCCATCGCCGACCGCGGCCGCGGTGCTGCGCGATCTGGTGTCGTGGGCCGCGGACATCGCAACGCTGCTCACGCGCGGCACGCCCGAGGATCGCGACGCGATCGAGCGCGTGCGGAGCTACGCGTATGCGTGGCTCGCGAACGAGTCGTGCCCGGACATCGCCATCGACGACGTGCTCACGACCGCGGCGGCGCTGATGGCCGGGATCGATCGCACGCTCGGCGGCACCGTCGCCGATGGCGAGGACGACGAGCGCCACGCAATCGGCGCCGCGGTCGCCGCATGAGCGACGAGATCGTGTCCCCCCTTCCCCCAGAGCCGGGAGCCTCGCCCATGCCCACGCAACGCAAGCACGCGCCCAGGCGCAACGTCAAGGCCAAGCCCAAGCCCAAGCACGCCCCGCAGCGCTTCCGCAACGCGGGGCCGCCGCCG